>JAFZOY010000142.1 GCA_017552705.1 Bacteroidales bacterium | reverse complement strand
CAAGGTTATTGGTTAAATTTCTATGATGGAGGTTATAGTCCGTATAGTTTCGATAGATATTCCCGTTCAGTCCGTCTTGTTCAAGATGCTGAATAGGAGAGTGTAGTAAATCTTGCCGTCGTTGGTTTTCGATGGCAAGATTTTTTATTTTTTTTGAGTTGTTATAATGAAAAATACCAAAATCGTACGTGCAATAATTTTGTGGATGCTGGTTTCAATAAACGTGCAGGCCCAATTATTTTCCTTTTCCGGACAAGTTGGATATGCAAGACCACAAGGTAGTGTCTTTAAGGATAAAGCTACGGGTGAAAAACTGGGTTCATTGGGCATCGGATACGATTGTGATGTTTTAATGGGGCTTGATAGGTTCGACAATAAATTGTCGGTAGGGATTATGTATGACGGAAATGCCCTGTTTGGTTTTGAAAGTTCCACAGAATTTGACTTCGGAATGTACGGTTTGGCTATGTATGGTGTAAAAGGTCACTATCGGTTGCTGAGCCCTGACAGGAAAGTGAGCCCCTATGCCGCTTTGGGACTTGGTTTGAGCCAGTTTGGCACGCCTGACGTATATTCTGGTGATTCGTTGATAGTAAGTGGGAAAAGCATTTTTTCTCTTGCCGTTCGCCCAGAAATTGGCTTCGAGTTGGGTGGTCTTCTGCTATCGGTGTCGTACTTCGTTCCGATGCATTATAAAGTGGAATCTGCCACGGGTGATTTCAGCGGCTCTGCTGGCGTTTTGGCGTTTTCTTTAGGATGGCGGCAATATATTTCGTTTGGCTCCCTTAAAACAAAAGAAGGAAAGCAAAACGTTGCGAACGCACTAAAATCACAAGCGTTGGGGCGAATCGGTATTTCAACAAATAACCTGACCAACAACAATGTATCTGTTTCTGCTGGGAAAAATACTGCTGTCGCAAGTAATAAGAATCCGCTTGTTAATTCTGCGAAAACAGCCCCGAATGTTGAAAAGACTAATACAAAATCTGTTACCGAACGTGTTGAATCCGTTTCAAATGACACTTCGGCTGACATAGCTGAAGAAACGACCGTGGAAGCTACGGCTTCGGTCGAACAATCTCAGGCTACATCGGCGGTGGCACAAGAAAATGCAATGAAAACCGTTACGGTCAGAGGAAAAACATATACTCCGCAACATATTCCGCAAAACAATGCCGAAGCGGTAAAACAACCAACAAATCCATCGGAGGCACGGATTACATTTTCAAATCCAAATTTTAGGGTTGGCGAAATAGTGTTCTATAAAACACGCGATAAAATGTATTCGGCTAAAATCGTGTCTTTTAAAGGAAGCAACATTGCACTAATTGAAATGGAAAATGGTGCGATTATAGAACGCTATTTGAAAGATTTGGTTAAGGCAAAATAAAAGAGCGCATCGCAATGCGGTTGTTGAACGTTTCGAAACCTTGCTTTTTTGTGAATAAACGTGAAAACTGCTTAATAATTGAGGCCAAATGTCCACAGGGGAACAATATTGGCGAAACCTACTTCTATGTCGTCTTTTACAATAAATCCGTTTTGTGCTGCATCTATTTGTCTTTTACCTTTTTTGCGTCCTCCTATTTCAAATACAATATCCTGTATCTGGAAATCCGAAATGGTTGATGCCATCACATTGTTGTTGACACGCATTTGATTCATAAAAAATGTTTCACGCGCATTGCCTACATTTGTCTGCGTGGGCGATAACGTGTAGGCAAGATTTGTGTTGTCCAAATACACTTTTTCAACCTTGCCCAATCCTCGAATACCACCAGTGTTGTCGCGTAATTGTGCAATCAAACCAGCTCGTTCCATATAAATAAGATAATCGGAAATATTGTTCCTGCTTGTGTTGATGCTATCGGCTATTTTTTGCATCACGGGCTTGAATGGCACGCTTTCGGCAACAATCATCAGCAAATGTTTGAGTTTTTTGCTTACGGAAACGTTCATTTTTGCGTATTGCGGTATATCAACGTCAATCGTTTGGTTAATGACTTGCATCAATTCCATCGAAAATTCTTCGTTCATACCAAATGGATAATAACCATTTTGCAGGTATTTATGAAACAATAATAGTGGATGTTTTATGTTGATATGCTCCGCCTTGTGCGAAAGAATTTCCTCAAGTGTGAACGAGGGAACCTCAATGTTGTGAAATAGTTTAAGATATTCACGGAACGAAAGGCCTTGCATTTCGTAGATGGGAACCCGTCGGCTTAAATCGCTCATTCCCTGATAAATATCTAATATGGAAGAACCTGAAATCACCACCTGTAAATCGGAATAGCTGTCGATTATCTGCTTGATTTCCTTCGACCAACCTGCATATTTATGAATTTCGTCGATAAACAAATGTTCTCCGCCCATTTTTACAAATCTGTCGGCTAATTCAACCAATGAATGATTTGAAAAATATAAATGGTCGGTCGAAACATAGAGTGTGTTTTGTTCGGTTAGATTCTTCTTTATAAATTGTAATAACATGGTCGTTTTTCCCACACCACGTGGTCCTACCAATCCAAACGCACGACCTTGCCATTTGATTGTGTCGTATTTGTAACGAATAAAATCCGTTGGCGTTTCCTGCAACTTACGATGTGAAAATTCAAATAACCGCTCCATAACACTTTAATTTTTACAAATATACAAAATTGCACGAAAAAAATGCAGGATTTATTAAAATGTGCATAAAAAAAATGCAAAATGGGGTTTTCTGCTCTCTGCAAAGGTTATCTTCCCAAAAACATTTACAAATAGACGAATTTTTACAAAAAATGGTGCAAATTTACGATTCAATCGAAAATTTACACTATATTTGCATGGAAATAAAAACGTGTTAGCACATGATAACAAGGGAGTTGGCAAAACAATTGGTTGAAGCTACGGAGCAATATCCTGTCGTGTTTGTAACTGGTCCCCGCCAGTCGGGAAAGTCCACGTTGCTGAAATATCTGTTCTCTGATTATCAATATGTTTCGTTGGAGGATTTGGACAATCGGGAATTTGCCCGAAACGACCCTCGGGGTTTTCTTGCAACATACAATTCAAGAACAATCATTGACGAAGCGCAACACGTGCCGTCGCTGTTTTCTTATATCCAAACAAAAGTTGATTCGGTGGGCGAAACGGGAATGTACATACTTTCGGGTTCGCAGAATTTTTTGCTTATGCAAAGTATCACGCAGTCGCTTGCCGGACGTGTTGCCGTGTTCAAACTGTTGCCGTTCTCGCATAGGGAACTTGCAAACGCCGATATTGTGCAGTCTGTTGAAAAAGAAATATATAGGGGTGGATATCCTCGCTTGTACGACAAACCGATTGCCGTCAACCGTTACTATGAAAATTACATTCAAACATACGTTGAACGCGATGTCCGCCAGATAAAAAACATAGGAGACTTGAGTCTGTTTGTCAAATTCATAAAATTGTGTGCCGGACGCATTGGACAGCTGATGAACTATTCCTCGTTGGCAAACGACTGTGGCATAGCGGTTTCCACGGCTCAATCGTGGATTTCGCTCTTGGAGGCGAGTTACATTGTATTTCTGCTGCCACCCGATTACGTGAATTTTTCAAAACGGCTGATAAAATCCCCGAAATTATATTTCTACGACACCGGCTTGGCGTGCGCCTTGTTGGAAATCAAAACGGAAAGACAATTGAACGAACATTATTTGCGCGGCGGATTGTTCGAGAATTTGGTGATTTTGGAGAAAATAAAAGCATTGTTCAACAACGGAGAAAAGTCAAACTTATCGTTTTGGCGTGATTCCAAAGGAAACGAGGTTGATTTGATTGAAACCGACGGAGAACGTAAGAAAGCTATTGAAATCAAGTCGGGAAAGACTTTCTCGGCAGATTATTTCAAGGGACTGCGGAAATGGCAGGAACTGTCCCAAACGCCACCCGAAGAAAGCTGTGTGGTGTATGCTGGCGACGTGCCGCGTATTACGCAGTATGGAAAGTTGGTGCCGTTTGGTAATTTGAACAATGAAAATTGAAATGAAACTTTTTTATTAAAAAATTGTTATTGTACAAAAATTTACGTATGTTTGTGAAAATTGTTTAGGGGTGGAAAACTTTTTTCAAAAAAACGTATTGTTTGTGGACAAGAATGTGGATAGTTCAAATTTTAGTAT
>JAFZOY010000141.1 GCA_017552705.1 Bacteroidales bacterium | reverse complement strand
TCTAAAATCAGTGCCTCGGGCATGAAGATAGACAAGGTCTCGCGCAACGAAACCAAAATGGCAAAAATAACCCTGTAAACGCGTCTTTTCATTTCTCAGCTTAGACAATAACAAAAGGCGGGGCACTCCGACGGGTGTCCCGTCTTATTATGTATGACGGAAGTAATTACAACTTCTTGTTGCTTATTGAAGCGATGATAGCAGCACAGATATTGGTGACATCGATTTTTTCCAATAATTTCTTTCGGTAATTTTTGAAGGTAGAAAATAATTCTCTATCTTTGCATCATAAAAATTTAGCTACGTTATGAGAAAAACAACTCTTGTGTTATGGCTCCTGTGCCTGTTCGCCGCGCTGCCTGTTGGGGCGACGACCCGATATACCCTGAATTTCCATAAAAACGATTTCACAGTGGAGACGCTCAACGGGGACACGTGTTTTCTTTCTTCCACTTTATACGACCTCTCCTCCGAATTCGACCCCACACTGCCGGACTTACCTGTGGTTTACGTGAATTTCCTGTTGCCACCGGACTCCACCTGCGCCGGTTTCACCTCTTCTCAAACGGCAACAAGTTATATTAACAATATTCTTTTGACCAACTGCAGTGAGATTGTCAGTTTTGACGGACCGTCTGTTCCGTCCGGGGAATGGTATCCTCAGACGACCTATAACCCCGGTGTGGAATTTATGGGTTCAACCGTTGTTTCCGGGTATCAGGTGGCCACGTTCAAAATAAAACCATGCAAGTATTACGCTAATCAGAAAAAATTGTTCTTCTACCGCTTCACGATATCTCTGGACACGCAGCCCACGACGGCCGTGCCGCGCAACGGAGGCAAACGCGGTTCGCACGACCGTGCGCAAATAGAAAAACAGTTGTGGAACAAAGACAGTTTGGACGTATGGTATCCGTGGGACAATACCGCCGTGTACCCCATTCCGTCCGAAGACGGTTCCATTCCCAAAGACCGCTACATCATCGTGACGGGCAACACACTGAAACCGGCCTTCCAACCGCTTATCGAATGGAAACGTATGAAAGGTCTGGATGCGGAAATCATCACACGCGAGACCATCAACGCCAGTGCGACGGTGAGCGCCGACACGGGCATCCATAAAATCAAGCATTATCTGAAAAACTTGTATGACAATGACCCTCAAAAGGATGATAAAGACTTTTACCTCCTCCTCGGCGGCGATGTGAACATTGTACCAACGGCGTATTGTATTTCATATCATAAAAACGATACGGCTTCACACGCATTACTTCCTTGTGACATGTTCTACGGTTGTTTTGAGAACAACTGGATGTGGGATAAACAGACAGATAGGAATAATGTTTTGGGAGAGTTGGAGGATGGCGCTTCTGTTAAAAACAATATGTATGTAGCCCGTGCATCTGTAAGAAATCTGGAACAAGCAAATATTTTCATGAATAAAATAATTCAATATGAAGCCAATCCTCCATTGATAAATAATTGGGGGGACAAACTATTCTATTTTGGATATATGCCAGACCGTATGCCTCCTTTAAGTATTTCTATGGACACTGTCATTAATCAAGTGATTACACCAAATTGGAATGGTTTTGTGGGCAAACTATTTGTAGAATACGCATTATTACCAAGTGAAAACCCAGATGCCAGTATCAATACCAATTTGTATAATGCGAGTCTTTTTACTAGTGGAACACTCTTGAAAGGCTTGTTTACAGAACAAATGCGTAAAGACTATTCTTTAGTTATTGAAAATTCTCATGGAGAACACAATGAGTGGCTATTTGATGTTTATGCCAGCAATTCCATGAAAAATTTCTTCAGTTCTGATGCAGATACCATCCAGTCGGCTTTTCCAAAAATTATTGAGACGACGGCTTGTCATACCAATGGATTTGACAGAGATGAAAACCTAAATGGCCCGTCTCTTAGTGAAAGTTTTATGAGAAATGCTGATAGCGGAATAGTTGCTTATATAGGAAGTTCACGCCAAGGATACGGGACTATTGCAATCCTAGAAAATCCTGTAGCGCATTATAGGAATTCCATTCTATTCAATAGACGATATATTGCTGGGCTTTTTCATTCAAACATAGATTTATGTAAAGACTCTACGGACAATCTAAAAGTCAAGCATCTTGGTAAACTTGTTGATTATGCCAAACGGGGATGGGACATAAAATTAACGTTTAACCCGAATAAAAACGATGGAATATATACCAATAGAAAGCTTTATTTTGCTGTAAATACCCTTGGCGATCCGGAGATACCGATTTACACGCAACATCCCATGCAATTTGACAGTGTTTCGTGCCAAATAGATTCAATAAATAATAAAGTAATAATTAATACAGGTGTAACAGAAACCCGTTTACATGTAATTTCCAATGACAAACTTTATGAAACGTCTGGTACAACCTACGAATTACCAATGATGAATAAAGACAGTATAGAGTTTGTTTTGACAAAACAAAACTATGTGCCTACGCTATTTACGCCTTTCAAGACTACGAAATACATACAGAATGAAACGATTTCGGAAAACACCATACATACAGGTTATGACTATATCAAAGTGGGACGAAATGTTGATATAACAAAACCATTCGGCAATGTTGTTGTTAGTTCTGGAAAATCGTTAAATTTGAAAGCGAAAAAAGAAAT
>JAFZOY010000140.1 GCA_017552705.1 Bacteroidales bacterium | reverse complement strand
CCACCGCCACCGCCACCGCCACCTTCACCGTCGTAAGCGGTTTCGGGTTTGCCCGTATAGGTAATGTAAGGGTTATCGTCGATGAATTCATGTTTCGTCTCTGCCATTTCAAATCATCCTTTCCAAGAAAAAGGGCGCTGTTGCCAACGCCCTTATTGTAACAACTATCAAGACATTTGTTAAACCACCGTTGCCGTGAAAGTATCGGTGTAGGTAGTGGTTTCGCCTGACGGATTGACCCATTCGCTCGTTGCCGTGATGGTGATGACCGTTCCAGCTTCAATGCCAGTCTTTTGACAATGCAGGATACCATAAGCATCAACATAGGTAGTGGATTTGAGCTGAACAGGGTTACTGTCACTGTCAACCGCGCTGAGTTCGTAAAGTGCTGCATCGGGTTCAAGTCCAATCGTGCCAGTACTGCCGATATCTGCGCTGAGGGATCCACGTAGATAGATGTGAGTGTCAAGAGTACCGCCGATTTCGATGTTACCGCTATCGGGATCGAATTCGATACCGCTTGGGGTCATGGTGATAGTAGGAATTACCGTAGCATCATCGGTGGTGAACAGCACGCAATTCGCAGCGGGATTTACGCCAATGAGCGCATTAGCCCAATAGTAATACTTCATGGTGCGGTTTCCAGGATTGTAGAACGGAGGTTCAAGACCAGTCATGAAATCGCGGTAATAGATGAAATCCTCCGACGTGAGCGCTGCATACACATCTGGAATGGGGAATTCGGGAATGGTGATGATACGGTATTGGATGTTAGCAAAATCAAGTTGGAAAACAGCACTGAGCGTCTGCACATCGAGATTTGCGCGTACTTCGGGAGTGATCCAGAGAATGAGCGTTTCAGGGCTTTCGAACACTGGAACATCGATATGGTTGTAAAGCGTGGTAGGGAATGCCATACGCCCTGCAACTGCACGAATACCAGTGAGCAATTCCTTGCCCGTTGCTTCACTGGTGGGCGCTGCACTGAGGTTGTAACGGTAAAGCCCGTTCCAACGGTTGTCTGCTTCTGCGAACATCTGAATCATGATCTGCATTTCATCATAGTTGGCAGTTGAAAGCATCTGTGTGATGGTTGCAGAAAGCAGATCTTCGTAACCATATCCATCAGCAGCAAAAGCACGTGCGATTTCCTGACGTGACCAGGAAAACTCGTAGCGTCTCGGTTCACCAACCGAATAGAACCATTCAACGAATTCGGGACGTTCGACCTTGAGCAGCGTTTCATCATCGAATCGCCCTGCATGTGCTTTAAGGTACTTCACCGCAACATGACGTTCGCTATTGCCCCAAGATTGAGCAGGCTTCTTGAGTGAACGGAGGGGATTGTCAAAGCGCTTGATATCGACATAGGTTGCATTAAGACCGTTGAGCAGGCCGCAAAACTCGTTGAAAAGGTCGTTGTTCATCGGTGCGAATAGGTTTTCAATGACGTTTGCATATGCAGTGATACTGGGGTTTGGAATGCGTTGCTGGAAATCGTTCGAGCCAGAAAGCCATGCACGCTCCAACACAGTAGAATTGAGAACAGCCATTTTAACTCACTTTCCTTAAAATCTGATTTGCAAAGATGTGTTTCCAACGTGGCCAATTAAGGTTTCCAGCCTGCCATTCATCGGTAACACCTGTCTATAAAAAGATAACACAAAAGAAAATCCCTTGCAAGCGAACCTGCAAGGGATGAAAAGCAATGGCCGAAACCATATGCTTTATTCTCGTTTGCCAATTTCCTTTGCCAAACTCTCCAACGTGTAATCTTCCTGATTTGCCAACGATGACGGATTGAAAGCAGTTTGATTGGTTTGCTGTTGTTGGCTTTGCTGTTGGTTGAATTGAGCGCCACTTGCAACCATCGTGACAATCTGTTCATTGAGCGTTTTCGTTTGCTGTATGAGCGCTTCTATTTGGCTTTGCTGTTGCTCTATGATCAGTTCATAAGGATTTCCGTTTTCACTTGAATTCTCTTCTGCTTGCAAATTCTCGTTTGCAGGTTCTTCTATTTGATTGTTTTCCTCTGTCATTTCAATACCTCCATGTAAAAGGATTCCCCACATGTCCACATGTGGTGCGGAATGTGGGGAAAAGAACCATTGCAGCTAAACGGTGTGCCGTTCGTGCGGTATGCCCGAAACCAGAATATTTGGTTTCCCGCCTGTCCGTCGGTGTCCATCACAGACCGCATAACCCGAATCTAGACCTTGAACGAACATGTACCATCGCCGCAAAACCATTATACACTAATTCCAAGGGATCTCATCGGTTTGCGCGTGCTTGCCTGCATTGTCTGGATTTTCACGGGAATTGAATTCGAGTTCGTCAACGATGATGGAAACCTTTGATCTCTTTTCTCCGTCTTTCTCCCATCGGGAATGGCGCAAATGCCCTTCGATGAAAACTTTAGCGCCCTTGACAACGGAATTGGATATTCCCTTTGCACGACTTCCAAACATGGTGCAATCAATGAAATTGGCGTAATTGTCATATGAATTGGTCTGTTTGTTGCGCCTGCTCTCATTGACTGCAATCGTGAATTCGATGATAGGCGTTTCGCCTGCTTGCTTTTTCTCGCAGTCTGCAACGACGTTACCAGAAATGAAAACCTTGTTGATGTTCGCCATTTGAATGTACCTTTCTAAGCTAGAAGAATGTTTGCAATTTCCCTTGTGACCTGTTCGTAATCCTGATTGTCAATCGTGGTGTATTCGGAAACGGTTGCAAGAATGTCGTTAACGTAATCGGATACGCTATCATGATGCAAACCAATTTGCGATACGCTATGCGTTGCGTTTGGAATGTTCTCATGGTAAAAGGTGTAATCCAAAACAGTTGCACGCTTGCCTGCTTTCCTGTCATATTCCTTGCCTGCTTTCCTGTCATATTCCTTGACGATGTACAACGCCCAAGGTGACGGAACATCACGCTTCTGATACAACCAAAAATCCTTGATAGCCAATGTTTCACCCCCTTACAAGATACCAAGTGACGAAAACGAATATTACCGAAAACACAATTGCAATAATCGAATCAGTAACCATGAATTCTGCCCTTCCAATAAAATAGAAACGATTAATGCGTTAATAATCTTAAATGATTAAACTTTATCTTGTCAACTATTTAATACCTAGAAATTCGAGTATTTCGAAGAAACTTTCGCGCAAATGCGGTGATTCATACCTCAAACCGCCAATATAGTAAATGTCAACTAGCAATTTCATCATCGGTGATGCTTTCTGTATCATCTGGTAATCAATGGTTGAATCACGTTTAGTGAGCGTGTAAACGTTTTTCGCGTTCTTTGGTATCTTCGAGCTGACAAACCATAAACCACGTTTCGAATCAGCCCAAATTGCAAATACGATGGTGTTCCATGAAATAGCGAACTTGAATTTGGCATTGCTCGTTTTCTTGGATATCTCTTTTCCAGTCGTATCTTTGAAAACGTTATCGAAAACGGTTTTGCTTTCATCGTAACCGTCCAACATTCGGCCAACCAATGTCCTTGCGCGTCTTTCTTCCACGTCCCAAGGTTCTACGTAATGCAAGAGCACTGTTTTGCCCTTGTACCATGAATAACCGAATTTCGGTATCTTGTTGACTCCCAAATACTTCAAATACGGGCATGTGAGATCCACTGCATTTGCCAAATAGTAAACATAGTATTGGTATTGCTCGTCATATTGTTGGCGTGATATCGAATCGAGCAGATTTGCAAGTATGAAATACTCGTCACGCAAATAGTTGTGGTATCTGTCCTTGCTATCTATGATGGCTTCATCGAAGATAAAGCGTTTAGGTTTTACGAAAGTGCGCTGTTTCTCTTCCTGAAAATTCGACAAAGCGACGAAATAGCAAATGAGTTTCCAATCTGGTTTGTCGGATTTCCTTGCAATGTAACCACATTGACGCTCAACCTTGAATTGGTATTCGGTGAAATAACCTTCGTTTTGCAACTTGTCGAAATATCCCCTTGATATCGAATCCCTTGATGCTTTCGTGCGGGAAATCTCACAGAACAATTCACCCGTTTTCAAATAACGTTCGATGCATTTCAAACGCAAACCAAACGTTTTGCCGATGTTCTTTGCACCCAATACGAAACAATGTTCTGCATTTGTGCCTGTTTGGTATGACATTGTCTTTTGCCAATCGTAATATCTAGCCATATTCGAACACTCCAGACAAATCCATGATACCGTTTGCCAATACGATTTTATGGTCTGTATTCACGTTTGGATTGTTTTCAACTGCATAACGCATGTTTGTTTCATTGTCCTTGTTACGTGTATCATTCACGGTTTTAGACATTGGATAAATTGACAAAGCACATGGTTCGACAACCAACGATGAATTGCCAAGGTAATCAGTCACCTTTTCCGTGAACACTTCACCCCATTCGGGAAATTTCCTTGCATTCATCTTTATAAGATCGTTTGAAAACGTCACATTGTACCCAAGGAAAAGGTTGCAAATGTATTCGAATGTCTTTCCTTGTTTGTACAACCTATCTGCATAACCGTTTATGCCTATGAAACATGAAAAACCGTTTTCACGTCTGCTCGTCGGTATACCTGCCAACGTGAAATGGAAACCGCTTTCATCTTGTATGCAATATGCTTTGTTCCATGAAGCACAGAAACGCTTGCTTTCGAATTCCCTCACGTAATAGCCAATCTCGGTCAATTCGTCATACATATTTGGATATGCATGTTTCACACGTGAGCAAACCTTGGCTTTAGCCTTGTCTATCGCTTTGCCGAGTTTCGACAATTCGTTTTCCGCTTCTGCTATCCTGTTTTCATCGATTGTCAATTTAATCGAATCCGTATCACCGTTTACAATCGAAATGCAATAATGATCTAAAAGGTTCATTGCAACGATTTGCGCTATCCTTGACCATGCAACGATTCTTTGCCCGAATTGATACCAAACTTTTGATGTTTTAGGAGCATTGCACAAACCGAATTCACCTTCATATTCGATACCTGTTGGAGTTAGAACAGTGTTTCGCCTATATTGATTAGATGCTGAAATGCCGAAAATTGCATTCAAATCTGCTTTAAGGCTCAAATAGGTTGCTTCAATATCGGTTTCAGTGCAAACGCCTTTTTCCATTTCATCGACAATTGCAGGCGCTATGCCCAATTCGACCAGCTTTTCACCATTGGTCACAGTCTTTGATTTGTAATACTGTTTGCGCGATTCCTTGAATTCGTTTTTGGCTTTGTAGAATTGCATGATGGATATAACGTCAATGTCGTTCGGTTTGCAAAACTTACCTGTTTCGTAACCGTGAATTGCTCTAACAGAATCCCACTCGTAAACTTGCCATACCTCCCAAGAAGCTAATTCGGTTAAATACAATCTAGCCTTTTTTGCCGATATAACCTTACCGAATGCGGTAATTGCACCATCTATGCAATCGATGTAAGAATATGCATTCATGTATTCGTTGGTTGCATCGTTATCATTCAATTGATCACTTGACTTGTAACGTGCGCTTGCCAATGGGTAAATACCGTTTCTTTCGAAAAGTGTTCCTTTTCTCGGTCTTAGATTTTCGAATTCGAAACAAGCATTGAAAGCAACTGGAAACGGTTTCTCCCACATGTCCAATACCCTTTGAATTGTCACTTTGCCTATCAAATCGAAAGCCAATTCCAAAACATCAGTTGGCATTTCCCTAAACCTGTAAGGGTAAAGGTGGGAAACGATTTGCGCTGGATGTTGACTTGTCGCGTCATATGCAACAATCGTTTTTCCTGTATCGGTGAAATCATAGGGAATAGATGCACTTTCAGACGCGCAAAACGTGAATCCTCCACGTGTGCACGCAAGCATGGTGAAAAGTTCATCATCTGTTTTAGGTTCATCCAATTTGCAACGTGTCAACCAATAATATTGCACATTGCGTTTCATGCCGTAACCACGCAATTTCGAAAAGCGTTTCTTTCTACGTTCCCTCACAATGCCTGTTTTGGTAACGACGTTATGAGCGAGTTTTTCATGGTCTATATCAGGATTCCTTTTTTCAAACCAAGCAAACCAGCATAAAAGAGTGTAGATATCTCGTTTCGCATAATCGATTTCGTTTTCAGTCAATGGAGTTTCAGGCGTTCGAATCAAATCGTAATCCCATTCGCCTATTGCCTTTGAATAGCCGCAATCCTTGCCCATTCGCGCCAATGATTGTTGCGTGAAAATGAGCGTATCCCAAATCACTAGAGACGGTTTGCCGAAATCGTCAAGAATCGTGAAAGTAATCGGTTTGCGTGCGCTTTTCGCTAGAACTTTCACATCATGACGTGAAAGCCACGGTGCTAATCCGTACATATCGAACGATAAGTTATGGCAAAGGATAACAGGAATATATTCCGAATCATGCGAAACCATTTCATCAAGTCGCGTGTAAAGATCCAACGAATGTCTATACAATTCGATGTTCACATGTTCTTCTACGTTCGTATTGTTTATGCAAGATAAATCATGATCATCGAGCAAACCCAATTGATGAACAATGGGAAATGCTTTTGGTATTCCATCTATGTTTATATTCGTCGTTTCGCTATCGTATGCCCCTATTATCCTGTATGGCTTGACCTTTTTCATGATGTAACCGAATTATCAGTTAACGTATGGTTTGCTATTAACAATTTGACAGTTTCATACATTGTTTCTGATTGTTCATCCCTGTATAACTTATCCCCTGCAATTGTTTCTATTCTTTCCAATAGGTCTGCTAGATTGTCCACTTTGAAATAATCGAAAAGCGCTGGAATTATCCTTCGTTTGTCAATCTCAAAACCTTGTTCGGTTTCAACTGTTGCAGCATCGCGCCAAATATCAACAGTACCGCCAATAACACGATTTCCAATTGGAGAATTCAACAATGCAGTTGCTTCATCTTGCCTTAACTGTTCATCGGTGCGAGATCTCAAAGCACGCGCAGACCTTGACTTTTCGCTTAAATCTATTGCACGTGACCTGATTTTTTCGGCTGTTTCATCACTACGAGATTGAATCTTTCTTCTTTCCTCGCCTAAATCAATGCCGAGATCGTTTGCAATCTTCTGTATCGGTTTTGCAAATTTCTGAGTGGTGCTTTTCGAATAGGTTTTAAGTGCATCATCCAAGTTTATCTTTGCCAATTCCATATACCTTGCCGCTGTTGCTCCAACTGACGATTTAGCTTGTTTGAGATAACTTTCCGCACGCCTGTAAAAACGTTTCCTTGCATTCGTTGCATCATCACCTGTTGGCCTTCGTTTTCTTGCCATTTGCAATCCTCCGTTTTCAGGTTATAATAATTGACAGTGTAAA
This sequence comes from Bacteroidales bacterium, assembly GCA_017552705.1. Classification (GTDB taxonomy): domain Bacteria; phylum Bacteroidota; class Bacteroidia; order Bacteroidales; family UBA1715; genus UBA1715. Next base: position 223 of record JAFZOY010000140.1, on the reverse strand, counting down.
CCATTATATCAAAGGGAGTGAAAATGGAAAAGGTGAAATTCACATGTCCGTTAACAGGTGTACCATTCGAAATGATGTTTCAGGAAAAAATAAAATACTTTGAAAGCGAATTTTCTAAATTGCCGATTTTCCCCTTGCTATCCAAACCTTTATGCAACCATCCAATAGAACATTACCCATTGGACGTTTACATAAACGAACGATACGAACTATGTATTCCCAT
>JAFZOY010000139.1 GCA_017552705.1 Bacteroidales bacterium | reverse complement strand
TCACTATTCACTTCAACACATCAACAATCATCACTTCAACAATCACGGTCTTCCCTAATATGAGCAATCTTCACGACATACAGCTGTTTCTGATGGATTTGGATGGAACCATTTACCATGAAAACGAGCTCATTGATGGGGCGTCGCTTTTCTTTGATTTGCTGAAAAAACAGAAGAAGAGATACGTTTTCATGACGAACAAAACACAGACAATCTCCAAATAAATTTTGTATTTTTGCTTGTTTACAAGAAAAGCTGAAAACATAACTTATGTCCTCACCTGCCGTTTCCATCATCGTTCCAGTTTATAATGCCGAGCCCTACATGCATCGTTGCATTGACAGCCTGCTGAACCAAACGCTGACCGATGTCGAGATTCTGCTCATCAACGACGGCAGCACAGATACTTCAGCTGCGCTGTGCGATGAATGGGCAGCCAAGGACCCGCGGGTGAAGGTTTTCCATCGTACAAATCATGGCGTAGCCGCAACGCGACAATTTGGTTTAGAGCATGTTACGGGCAAATATGTCATCCATGCCGACCCCGACGACTGGTTGGATTTGAATATGTTGGAGAAGATGTACACGACTGCCGAGGAGGACCTTGCCGACATGGTTATCTGCGATTACATACACGAATACGGAGACCATACCGAACGGGTAAAGCAACAACCAACGGCCAATTCTTCCGAACAAATTATAAATGACTTTTACGACCATATCAGCGGTTCATTGTGCAACAAGTTAATTCGGCTTGAGACAATTCGCCAGTACAACCTTGGCTTCATCGACAAAGTGGATATTGGCGAGGATATGTTGTTCACTTTAAGGCTATTGCAACAGCCCATTCGTGTATCTTATTGTTCTGATGTTTTGTACCATTACGACAGGATTTCCAATGCCAATTCCTATTCGCGCACTGTTTCCCCTGAAAAGATTCACAAGCGGGTGCTTTTTTTCAAGAAATGGCGAGAAATTGCACACACGGAGACCCTGGCCAACAAAATAACCAACAACGAAATCCAATACGCATACTTAAGCCTCAAAACCCAGGCCTACACCAAAGAGGAGTTTTTCGAGGCCTTCCAACAACTTAGGGAGAAGCCCCTTCTCAAGCACTCTTCCTATCCGTTCGCCATCCGCTTCATTGTCTGGTTTGCCCTGCACATCCACTTCCGCACCGCCGAGTTGCTCATCGCCTTACAACAGCGGGGAAAAAAGAGAACTCAAACCAGCTTTTAATTTTAACAACCAATCCAAAAATCTTTTCACATAATACCCCATTACGGGTGGAAAACAATAGTGGAAACATCGAAACTTTCTGAAAGCCCCTTTTTGTCTGACACACAGCCATTTTGAATGAATATCAAAGAATGACCTAATCGCCAAATAACATTGTTTGCATTCAGAAGGATTTTCGAGTTGCGTTACACCGAAAAACATCATTGCAAATTTATCCAAAATGGCAAGAGAGTAACTATCGCTAAACAAACAATTATTGATTGCAAATTCCACAAAACTTGGAATCATTTTATGAAACGCCGCCTTTCGTTTTAAATAATTGTTTGCGGTTGTGATACTTCCCGATCTGATCTTATACAGATATGTTGGCTTTTTAACCACATAAACACT
>JAFZOY010000138.1 GCA_017552705.1 Bacteroidales bacterium | reverse complement strand
CAAAGTACAACTTTGTCTTTGAAATGTTCCTTATAATGCCTCAATTCGTTTTCAATATCAGCGAGTTGCGTATAAAACTCGTCTTTCTTGGCATTTTTGGCTTGATTGAGATTTTTGTTTGCCATAATGATTGATAGTTTGTGCATTTACTATCAATCACTTAATCAAGGATATAAGAAAGGTGCAGACCTTTCTATCGCATTCACGAAGAGCCTCGCTTGAACTTCGTTGCACTGTTAGAACTGCCCACACCTTATCAGCGTGAGCATCAACTTTATACAGTGCAACGCAAGCATAACGCTTTCGTGATTTTGCTTTTTTTATCCGATTTTCAAATCAAGAGTTTGCGAGGCTTTTGTTTTGAATGCGAATAATAGCTAATGCTGTATTTATACTATGTTAATTCAAAATTTTTCTTTTCTGTTTCTTTAAAATTTGTTTTATATTAAAACCATATTTTATTTATTTTCCAACATTTGTCGAACCTTATTCAGTTCGGCTTGTAATTCATCTTCGGTAGGCAAAGTTAATTTATATTTTGAAGCAAATATCTGTTTTGCATCGTTTAATACAGAGTAACGCGCAACAGCTTCGTTTTTCTCCGAACAAAGCAACAAACCTATGGTTGGATTGTCGTCGGATTGCTTCATCAGGTCATCGAACATACGTATGTAACTATCCATCTGCCCCACATCTTGGTGCGAGAGTTTGCCTATTTTCAAGTCAATCAGCACATAACATTTTAGTATGCAGTTGTAGAACACCAAGTCAACGTAAAAATCTTCGTCGTCGTAACGCATTCGTTTTTGACGAGCAACAAAGCAAAATCCTTTGCCCAATTCAAGCATAAAATCCTGTAAATTGCTTATCAATCCTTTCTCCACATCGCTTTCACGAAGATTTGGATAATCTTTCAAATTAAGAAATTCCAATATGTACGGATCTTTAATAATGTCTTCGGGGGCAACCTCTGCAAGTTTTTCTTTCGCTTCTTGACGAACAACCTCCTTGTTTTGACTTGCCAAAATCCGTTCGTAATACAGTGTGGATATTTGTCGGTCGAGTTGTCGTGTTGACCATACGGAATCAGCAGCCTCGTTCATGTACCACATGCGGGATTTCTCGTTTTCAACGCTAATCAGTCTTCTGTAATGCGACCAACTCAATTCGTGACGCAGTGTGTCACAAATTGGGAAAGTCTTGTAGAATAGTCGCATATACCGCAAGTTACTTTCATCAAAACCTTTGCCGAATTCTTTTGTCAAACGTTCCGAAAGATTTTTGAGAACAGATTTGCCATAATCGGCTCGTTCCCAATGCAGTTCGTCTTCCACTATCAGTTTTCCAATATTCCAATAAGCGGTAACCATGGTAAAATTTACAGCACGGTAGGCGGTTTGTCGTGCATTGCGGATTATCTGTGCTATGCTCAAAGCCAGATTGTCATTGTTGGTATGTGGTTTTATGTCGTTCATAATAGCTAATGCTATGATTTATACCATATTAACTCGAATCTTCATTTTTTTCTTCTCTGTTTCTTTACATTTTTTGTTCCCGTAAAAGTAGGAAAGTTTTTCGGAATTAAAAAAGAAGGGGTGTAGATTTTTACTTTTTACCGCCAGTGGCAGTTAGTAAAAAATCCTTACATACTGAATTCTTTTCAAGTTCGCCATCGTTAAATATATTGGCAATGGAATTACAACTTTTTTTCACATTTTGTCAATTTTTCGACGACATTTTGCCCGTTCCCACATTTTTCCACACTTTTTTTTTGAGGGGATTTCACCCCTTCGCCAATAACCATAAGGGTTGCGGGGCATCCTGAGGGAATGAAAATTCTTGAAATCTCACTTTTTTCCACACGATTCTACCCCTATGTTTGCTATGTCGAAAGACGAAAAATGTAAAACGTCTTGTCTCTCGACAAGAAGCCGTTCTTTTGAATGGGAAGCATAAGAACGAAATACAAATGAAATGGTAGAATCGCTATAAATTTATTAAAGATATGACAGATGTTAAGCAGAAACAGGAAAAACTCATACATGACATTGTGTATGAAATTGGCAAGAATTACGATGATAAAGACACTCAATATAGGGCGTTGATAGAACAATTTTTTGAGTTGATGGACAATAAAAACGCTTGTAACATACAGGCATTAGAGCAGATACATTTTGGTTTAACCCAGGTGAACAATGCCAACGATGAACTACTTGAAGTGTATAAAAGCGACAAGAAATTTGTTCGGGTGCACAAGCGTATTTGTGAAAGAAACCGACGTCTTCTGTTGAACTTCAAAACACCAATTATTTCAGAATGCGACCACGATATCATTCCCGTACTATTAAAAGTTAAAACATTTTTCGATGAAAAAATGAATGCTGGTTTTCTTTCCGTAAATAGTTTTATACCATTTAAAGCCGTTTCAGAAATAATAGGAGAAAGAATTGATACAGGTTGCGAAATCGCTAGTATCGTAACACAAGAGTATAAGGAACAGTTTTATCATATAAAAGAACACTTTGAAGGAATAAACATGAGCCGTCTTGTACAAATAATAGGGTGGATTAAATTAACCGAAATAGTATCAATAATATAAATGCTTAAAACTCATAAACTATGAACAAACTAAACATTGGCTCGCTGATTAAGGCGGAAATGCAACGACAAGGAATGAGTGTTGCAGAAATGGCTAAAAAACTGAACGTGCAACGGCAAACGGTGTACGATATGCTCAAACGTACCAACATCGACGTGGAACGGCTGAAAGACATATCCGATGTGCTTCACAAGGATTTTCTTTCGGTAATCGGCTCGCATGTCCCTTCGGAAGTTGATTGGTGCGATATTATTGTAACAGATAAGAAAATAGTAATAACAAGAAAATAAACAGGATTATGAAAACGCAAATGATAGACTTGTTGAAGGTTTACCCCGTTGACAAAAATGGGCTTCAAATAGATGAGAATGAGTTCGCAAAAAAGCATGATATAATAGAAAATGTTCTTCACGATTGTGGTATAGTAGCAACATACATAAAGGCTACTGTAGGTCATAGATGTAGTTTGTTTGAAATAAAAACTTCGACACCGCTTGATATCATAAAAGCACGAGAGAGCCGTATTTTACGAATATTATCAGCTTACACTTTATCAGCTCATATCGTAATTCCAAATGAGAACACGATAGGTATTGAAGTGGTGAACAATAAGATGGAGATTATTTCTATGTATTCCGTTATCAATTCCCAAGCATTCAAAGAATCGACAATGGAATTGCCTGTGGCTTTGGGAAGAACAAGCATCAACTCTGTCTATATGTTTGACCTTGCAAAAATGCCTCATCTTTTGATTGGAGGTGCAACTGGTCAAGGTAAATCTAATTGCCTGCATACAATCATCACATCTCTTCTATACCAGAAAAATCCCGATGAACTAAAATTTTTGTTTATAGACCCGAAAAGGGTTGAATATACTTTGTATGAAGATTTAGTAAATCACTATTTGTTGAAGATACCGGGGATTGAAAAGCCTATAGTAACCGATTGCGACAAAGCAATTTATGCATTAAACAGCCTTGTAGAAGAGATGGATAATCGTTATAGGCTCTTAGTGGAAAAACATTGCCGCAATATAGTTGAATACAATAAAAAGGCGATAGAAAAAGGTCTTGAGAAATTGCCTTATATCGTTGTAATGATTGATGAATATGGTGATTTTATGATGCGAGCGGGCAAAATGATTGAGCCACCGATTGCTCGTATCGCTCAAAAAGGCCGTGCCGTTGGTATGCACTTGATTCTTGCAACGCAGCAGCCAAGCGTGAAAATTGTGACGAGAGTGATAAAGGCGAACATACCTGGCCGAATTGCGTTCCGTACGGAAATCGAAAGTAGTACCATTTTGGATGAGCGTGGTGCCGAAGTACTTTCAGGTAAAGGTGACTTGCTGATTTCAACGGGGGAAAAAACTGAACGTGTTCAATGTGCGTTTGTAGATATGTCCGAAACAGAAAAAATTGTTGAATACATTGTTAAGAATGAACAACCTTGTCCGTATAAGATAAAAGGTTTTAAAAATGATGAATTAAAACCAACTGACGTTGTGAATATGGAAAAAACAGAAGTAAAAGCAGCAAAATGATTTATTACAAAAAGGGTATCTTCTGGATAAACAAGTATCTGGCTATAATGAATACGTATTGTATAAGTTAGATAGCAATGGGAATGAGGTCGAGAGAATCTGGTTTTCCGATGAAGATGAAATGAAACGTCGTGTAGAACGTTCTTTTATTGACAATGTCCTTGTAAGCGAACTCTTTTTTGATTCGAACGGCAATTGTGTTGAGGCCATAACAGTAAGCCTCATAGGTGATTATCCTACAGGCGAATATAAGATGCTGTACAATTCAAATAAAAAACATTTGTTCAAAATAGAAGAATATAAAGACCACGAATGTGTGCTTGTACGAAAGAGTATGTTTGATGGGACATACACTGTTCTTGAAAAAAATGGAATCCCCAAACTTTATTATCAACATTCGGAAGATTTACCCTCCGTAGATAACGAGGATGATATTGTTGACGGAGAAATTTATGAGAAAATTGATGATAATTTAGTCGCTTGTTATTACTACAAAAACGGAATATTGGAGAAGGAAATTGTAAACCATTGCGATGAAGATGTGGCAAGTGAGTATTCGCCAGAGGATGCCTATAACGACGGTGAATCTTATTTAGAAGAAGAAACCGTATATGATGAAATAGGGCGTGAAATCAAACATTTCGTAGTCCGTCGCCGGGATTGTGAATATAATGGTGAATATCTTCAAGATGTAGTATGCCATGGAGAAGGTACAACAAAATTAATTGAGTATAAACAAGATGGAGGAAAACGTATTCTTACAATCGAAGGCGAGTATATTGACGAGGAAACAATCATAGATGATTATGAATCAATATATGATGATTACAGCGAAATAGACGAGGGTTTCTCCTACGAAGAAACGGACGGCGATGGACAGCGTATCGTATATGTTGAAATGAAAAAAATTAATGGCAACCCTTGTATAGTTACACAAACATATAGATTTTTATAGAAATTTAATAAGGTTTTCTCAAAAACAACTATATTTGAAAATTCTAAAAAATAAAATATGGAAACAAAAAAAGGGTTACCTATTCTCATAGGAAAAGAAATAGAAAAGGAAATCGATAGTACTTATTGGAAAGATATTACAATAGACCTATCCGAACTTGGAAGTTTGTTTATTACAGGCTGGACAGGAAGTGGGAAAACGACTTTTTTGCATAGAATTATAACTTCCTTACTGCAATTAAAACAATCTTCTAAAAACGACATAAAACTCGTATTGGCAGAGGACTTTTTAGTGGAATTTTCCTTATATGAAAAATTGGATTGTGTTCAACAAACTATTATAAACAATCAGGGGTTTCTTATACAAGATTTGCAAGATGCAGTTGCTGAATTAAACAAACGTTTACAGCATCCAAATCAAACATATAGTGATTATATATTGATTGTTGATAAATTCGATGATTTTTTTGCACAAGTAAATCATTCTTATAGTAAATCTCAAAAGATAATAGAGCCAATTTATCAATTAGTAGAGAAAGGGAGTCCCGTAAATATGTATGTCATATTGTCTTCACAAAGAGCGGATTCTAATTTTTTTAGAGATCAACTGAAATCGGTAATGAAAAACCGAATAGTATTTTTGTCTGAATTTGATAATGAAAAAGTGATAAAAGAAACTTTCGGAGTTAATGTGGACACATCCTATACCTTACCTCATGATATGTTGACATATCTCAGCTCTTTTGAAAGAATAATGCCAATAAGACCTTTACCAGAACAGTCGTATGCCGAGATAGGAAAGATGGTTGAACAGTTCAATGCTCAATAATTTTCTTACACCTTGTAAAAAATAATCGTACACAAAACTATTGCAAGGTGGAAATGGAGAATTTATTTTGCCGAAGATAAAATGGAACGTCGTGTTGAACGAACTTTTAATGCTAATGCTCTTGTAAGCTGCTCCAATATGTATATCATTACCTTAATTTTTCAATATGGCTCTTTCATGTAACATCGTGTGATTTCTCGCTACCGCTCGAAAAAACGATTTTCGAGGAGGATAATGACGAACAATCGAGTTTTCGGAGAAAACCAGTTGTTTCTAGGATAATGATTCTCAAAAAGAAAAACTATTATCTTTTTTGAAAAGCGTAAGAATCCTTAAATAATCGCACAAAAGCGATAGCTTGTTTTTGTTACAAATAGTGGTATTTATTTGTAAAAAAATATTAGTTTTGCATTGGACTAAAAAAGTGCTTTTGAGAAATGGAATATTTAGAGTTTTCCCGCCAGCAGGTGACCGATTTGCAGAGTTCTCTACAACGTGAATTCCTTCGAACAAATAAGGCTGGTTCTTACGCTAATTCAACTATCATCAACTGTAATACGCGAAAGTATCATGGCTTGTTGGTGTGTCCGATAAAAGAAATCGACGGCGAAAATTATGTGTTGTTGTCGAGCGTTGACGAAACGGTTGTGTTGGAAAAAACACCGTTTAATTTGGCGACACATAAATTCGGAAGTGAATTTGCTCCTACAGGCTATAAATATCTCGAATCATTCAAGAATTCTCCTGTGCTTACGTTGGTCTATAAAGTTGGTGGAGTGATTCTTCGGAAGGAAATGGTGCTTGTTGATAACGATGAGCGTTTCCTGATTCGATACACTGTGGACAGTTCGTCGTTGAAGCGTGTGACATTACAGATTCGTCCATTTCTTGCATTTCGTAAAGTCCACGAAATGACACATGCGAATACGTGCGCGAACACTCGCCACACGAAAATTGAAAATGGTATCGCAAACTGTTTGTATGAATATTTCCCGACTCTGAATATGCAGTTGTCGAAGAAGAATGACTTTGTTTCTGCGCCAGATTGGTACCGAAATTTCACATACGACAAAGAACGTGAACGTGGCTACGAAAGTTCCGAGGATTTGTTTACTCCGGGTTTCTTCGAAGTTGACTTAAAGGAGGGCGAATCAGTGGTGTTCTCTGCTGGTTTGAAGTCTGTTAAGTCGGCAACATTGAAAACAATGTTTGAAAACGAAACAAAGGGACGCGATTCACAAAACACATTCGAAGAATGTCTTCGTCACGCTGCCCGTCAGTTTATGTATCGTTCGCCGAAAGGTTGCGAAGTTATTGCAAGTTTTCCATGGACAGGCTTGTGGGGACGCGATAGTTTGGTCTCTCTTCCAGGATTGACTTTGGCGCAAGGCGATTGGGATACATGCCGTGCGGTTTTGGACACAATGTCGCATGATATTGATGGCTATGTGTACCGTAACAAGGGAAATATTGAACACACGAACACAGAATCCATCGATACGGCTCTGTGGTATATCCGTTCTGTTCAGCAGTATAACTGGAACACCAAGAATGTGGAACAAACACGGAAACTGTATCAGAAGAAAGTAGAGGAAATCCTTAACACCTATATGTCGGGAGAAAACGGCAATGTTGTGATGCATGACAACGGATTGCTGTACTTGCCTGACGAAAACAAAGCGTTGACATGGGTTGATGCGAAATGCAACGGCGTGCCAATCATCAAACGATGGGGGTATGTGGTTGAAATAAATGCATTGTGGTATAACGCCATTTGTTTCGCATTGGAATTGATTACAAAGAAATCGTTTCAAGATAAATGGAAAGATATTCCTGCAAAAATTGAAAAATCGTTTGAGGAAATCTTTTGGGATGAGGAACGTGGCTATTTGGCTGACTATTGCGTCAATGGCTACAGAGATTTTTCGATGCGTCCAAGCCAAATTTTCGGCGCATCGTTGCCATTCTCGGCTCTCGACGAGGAAAAACGTCATTCTGTATTGGAACACGTGCGTAGAGAATTGCTTACTCCGTGCGGAATCCGTACATTGTCGCCGCAAAGTGCCGAATACAAAGGCAGCATAACTGGTTCTATCACTGAACGTGATATTGCCTACCATAACGGTGGTGTTTTGATGTGGCTATTGGCTCCGTATGCCGAGGCATATTTGAAACTCCATGGCCGTTCGGGTGTGTCGGAAATCAAACGAATCTATGCGGATTTGGAACCACTTGTACGCGAATATGGTTTGGGAACGATAGGGGAAGTGTTCGACGGAAATCCGCCATACACTCCACGTGGAGCGGTTTCGCAAGCGTGGTCGGTAGGTGCGGCGTTACGTATATGCAAGTTGATAGAAAATTTCGAGGCAGAAGAACAAAAATAAAAGATACGATATGAAAGTATTAATGTTTGGATGGGAATTTCCACCGCATATTTCTGGCGGTCTTGGTACAGCTTGTCTTGGTTTGACAAAAGCTATGCTCCGTCAAGGTGTGGAAATCATTTTCGTGGTGCCGCGTGCCTATGGCGACGAGGATCAGAGCCAGATGCAACTGGTTGGAGCAAATTCGATTAGAGTGAGAATCAATCATTATCTTTTCGGAGAAACCGAAACGAAAAAGTCAAATCTGCAATACGTGACTATCGGTTCGAATTTGGTTCCTTATGTAAGTGAGGAAGAATATTTTGACATTATAAATAATAAAGTAACGGTTGACCGTCAGTTTAAGGTTCATGCCGCAGGTGGTACCGAAGGAACGATAGACCTGCGTGGTGGCTATGGCGGTGGCTTGATGAACGAGGTGAGCAGTTATGCTTTCATTGCTGCCGAAATCGCCCGTAAATTCCAATTCGATGTGATTCACGCACACGATTGGATGACGTACGATGCGGGAATTGCGGCAAAGAATGTTTCTGGAAAACCACTGGTTGTGCATGTTCACGCAACAGAGTTCGACCGTAGTGGAATGCATGTGAACCAAGTTGTGTACGATATGGAACGACGCGGTATGCATTGCGCTGATAAAGTGTTGACGGTAAGTAACTTGACAAGAAATATCGTAATAAATCATTATGGTATTCCTGAATCAAAAGTTACCACAGTATATAATGGTGTTGAGGCTATTGGCGCAAAGTCGTCGCTTCATTTTGAAAAATCGTTCGACGATAAAGTTGTGACATTCCTTGGACGTATCACATACCAGAAAGGTCCTGAATATTTCTTGGAGGCTGCCGCAAAAGTTCTACAACGTAAGAAAAACGTGAAGTTTGTGATGGCTGGAAGCGGCGATATGTTGGAGAAAATGATGTGGCGTGCCGCAGAACTTGGAATTTCGAAGAATTTCTTCTTTACAGGATTCCTTCGCGGTGATGATGTAATCCACATGCTTTCGATTAGCGATGTGTATGTGATGCCGTCGGTTTCGGAACCATTTGGAATTTCGCCGCTTGAGGCAATGCGTTCGAATGTGCCGGTAATCATTTCAAAACAATCGGGTGTTGCCGAAGTGTTGCAGCATGCAATAAAAGTGGATTTCTGGGATGTTGACTCTATGGCCGACGCTATTTACGGAATTATTTCGTACGATGCGTTGGGACAGATGTTCCGGGAATACGGAAAAAAGGAAGTTGACAGCATAAAATGGGACAATGCTGCGAAAAGAATAAAAGAAGTGTATAAAAATTTGTCAGAAAATAAGTAAGATATGAAGAACATTTGTGTACATTTTTCGGTTCATCAACCATTTCGGTTACGTTCGTATAGATTTTTTGATATAGGACAAGACCATTATTATTATGATGATTTTTCGAACAAGTCAAATGCATTGACTTTGGCAAAGCGTTGCTACATTCCAATGAACAACTTGTTGTTGTCGCTCATCAATGCAAATAAAAAAGCGTTCAAGGTAAGTTTTTCAATATCGGGAAGTGCCTTGGAACAGTTCGAAATGTACACCCCCGAAGTCATTGAAAGTTTTCAGAAACTTGCAAAAACCGGTTGCGTTGAATTCGTTGCGGAACCTGATGCACACTCATTGGTATCGGTAACAAATGCTGAAGAATTCGCGTTTCAGGTAAAGCAGAATGTTGAGAAAATTACGACATTGTTCGGTCAAAAACCAAAAGTGTTGAAAAACACAGGTTTGATTTATTCTGACTCACTCGGTGAACAAATATACAATTTAGGCTTTACGGCAGTAATGGCTGAAGGTGCAGACCAAACATTAGGTTGGAAAAGTCCTAACTTTGTGTATTGCAATGATATACAACCACGTTTGAAAGTTCTTTTGAGAAACTACAAATTGACCGATGATGTGGCATTGCGCTTTTCGTCCTCATCGTGGGCGGAATGGCCTCTGACAGCCGATAAATATGTGCAATGGATTACAACTTCGTTGGCTAAGGAAGATGTAGTTAACCTGTTCTTCGATTATGCAACTTTCGGCGAATACAATCGTGCGGAATCGGGAATCTTCGATTTCTTCTCTGCATTCGTCGCAATGGCTACAAATGTTAAGGGTGTGGAATTTGCAACTCCATCGGAAGTTGTGAAGAATTTCCAACCAATTTCGGTGTTGAACGTATCTCAGTTCACTTCGTGTGCTGATGAAGAACGCGATTTGTCGGCTTGGATGGGCAACAATCTTCAACATCAGGCTATTGATTCCTTGAACTCTTTGCAACGTTTGGTCCGTGCTATCGACAATCCTACGCTAACCAGCGATTGGAATAGATTGCAGACGAGCGAGAATTTCTTGTATATGAGTACGAAATTCTTCAATCATGAAGCAGGTGTGAGTCCGTATCAAACACCGTATGAGGCATTTATCAACTTTATGAATGTCGTTTCCGACTTCTCAGAACGTTTGAATAGCGCTCCGATGAGTACAAAATTCGGAACATTGTCGAAAGAGGAAATTGATGCGGAAATCGCAAAACAAATGGCGATTTTGAAAGAACTTGAAGCTGCAAAGAAACATTCGGCAGCCGAGAGCTCAAAAGGTTCGACTAAGAAAACGGCAGTAAAAAAAGCTCCGGCAAAAAAGAAGGCTGAGCCTGCAAAAACAACAAAAACGACAAAGACAACAAAAAAGAAAACAAATAAATAATTTAATAGTATAACTGTAAATGGCAGCGAATTTAAATCAAAACAGACACAACGACCCGCAATGGAGAAGCGTGATCGTTCAGTCAACATTCCCAAAAAATTTGCAAAACCTGAGTGTGTTGGCAAATAACCTTTGGTGGACATGGAACTATGAAGCAATGGAATTGTTTCAGGAAATTGATGAAAAACTATGGGCAAAAACTCAAAACCCGATTGCGGTATTGAAAGGTATCAGCGCCGATAGATTGAATCAGTTGGAGAAAAATCCGGATTTTATTGCCCGTTACAATGCCGTATTAAAGAAATACAACGAATATATGGCAGTTGAGCCAGATTCAAAAACTCCTCGTATCGCATATTTCAGCATGGAATATGGTCTTGATGATTCATTGAAGATTTTCTCTGGAGGTCTTGGTATTTTGGCAGGTGATTATTTGAAGGAAGCCAGCGACACAAATACAAACATGGTTGCTGTAGGTTTCTTGTATAAATATGGCTATTTCAAACAAACATTGTCGATTGATGGCGACCAAATGGCTATCTACAATCCTCAGAATCAATCGGAATTGCCAATTTCTCCTGTAATGGATGCAAATGGTAACCGTGTGATGATTCAAGTTGGAATGCCTGGTCGTTTGATGCATGCGCAAGTTTGGTTGGTGAAAGTTGGTCGTATCAAATTGTATTTGATGGATACCGATATTTCTGAAAACCGTGACGATGATAAGAGCTGTACCCACGCATTGTATGGCGGTAACAACGAAAACCGTTTGAAACAAGAAATGTTGTTGGGTATCGGTGGTGTGCGTGTGTTGGAAGCAGTTGGCGAAAAATGCGACTTGTTCCACTGCAACGAAGGTCACGCTGCATTCATCAACTTGGAACGCTTGCGTAAGTTAATCAAACACGAAAATTGTTCGTTCCCGAAAGCATTGGAAATTGTGCGTGCGTCTTCATTGTATACTACGCATACACCTGTTCCTGCTGGTCACGACTCGTTCCCAGAAGATTTGATGATGACATATCTTGGTCAATTCCCAGAACGTTTGAACTTGAGCTGGAATGAATTTATGAATCTTGGAAGAATGTATCCTGACAATAACGGGGAATTCTTCTCAATGAGCCATTTCGCAATCTGCACTTCATGCGGAATCAACGGTGTGAGCCGTCTTCACGGTGAAGTTTCAAAACGTATGTTCAAAAACTTATGGCCAGGTTACACTGTTGACGAATCTCCAATCGGATACGTTACCAATGGTGTACATTATGGTACATGGACTGCAAAGACTTGGCAAGTGTTGTATAAGGAAACATTTGGCAAAGATTTCTTGAACAACAAATCTGATGGTTCTTTCTGGGGTAAAATCTACTCGGTTCCTGATGAAAAGATTTGGGAAATCCAACAAGCTCAACGTGAAAAATTGATTACCTACGCAAAAGATGCGCTTCGTAAATCATGGACTGAGAAATTCGAGGATCCTAAGAAAATGGTTCGCATAAACCAAACATTGAACAAAAACACGTTGACAATTGGTTTCGCTCGACGTTTTGCCACTTACAAACGTGCATATTTGTTGTTCAGCAACCTTGAACGTTTGAGCAAAATCGTTAACAATCCTGATTATCCTGTACAATTCGTATTTGCTGGTAAAGCGCACCCACAAGATAAACCGGGACAAGATATCATCAAGGAAATCGTTCGTATTTCTAAATTGCCGGAATTCTTGGGCAAGATTATTTTCTTGGAAAACTACGATATGAATCTTGCAAAACAATTGGTTCAAGGCGTTGATATCTGGATGAATACCCCAACCCGTCCGTTGGAAGCTTCTGGAACATCGGGTATGAAGGCTGTGATGAACGGTGCAATGAACTTCAGTGTTCTTGATGGATGGTGGTGCGAAGGTTACCGTGAAGGTGCTGGATGGGCATTGCCAGAAAAACGCACATACCAAAATCAGGATTTGCAGAACAAACTTGATGCGGAAATGATTTACACCATCTTGGAAAACGAAATCGTTCCGTTGTTCTACGATCGTGGTGTTGATGATATTCCTCACGGTTGGATTGGCTATATGAAAAAATGTATTGCCGAAATCGCTCCTGAATTCACAACAAAACGTATGATTGACGACTACAAAGAACGCTATTACAGCAAGTTGGGCGAACGTACAGCAATGTTGAAAAAGGACAACTATAAATTAGTTGACGAAATCGTTGCTTGGAAACAAAAAGTTTCTGATGTATGGGAGCAAATCTATGTAGAGTCTGTTGAAATAGACAAGATGAACGAGCCATTCAAACTTGGTGAACCATACAGTGGAACTATTAAAGTTGATTTGAAAGGTTTGAAACCAGAAGATATTGGTTTTGAGTTCATTCTTTCTGAACAAAACGAAAGCGACGAACGCGAAATCGTTGAATGTGTTCAGTTTGCATTCTCGGCAATGGAAGGAAACCTTGCAGTTTACACATTGTCGTTCGTGCCAAACCGTTCAGGAATCTTCAACTATGGCGTAAGAATGTTCCCAAAGAACGCATTGTTGCCATACAACCAAGATTTCTCATACGTACGTTGGATTTAGTCTGATAGTACAAATAAAAATGAGGGAGTCTTCCGTTGGGAGACTCCTTTTTTTTTGAAAAATAGGAGCGGAATAGGAACGAAAGACTACATTCTTTTTGTTATTTTTGTGAAAATTCAAAATGTATATGGAAAAAAAATTGCGCGATTCGGTTGTTTATATCGGTGTTGATGATACTGATATAGAATTGTTTGAAAATCAGTATATTGTACCAGAGGGTATTTCGTATAATTCCTATTTAATCGTAGATGAGAAAGTTGCGATTATGGATACGGTTGATGCACGAAAAGGCGAGGAGTGGAAACAGAATTTACGTCAGGCCCTCAATGGTCGGAAACCGGATTTTTTGATTGTGCAACATTTGGAACCCGACCATTCCGCAATGATAGAGTGGGTGATTACGGAATATCCTGATTTAAAACTTGTTGCAAGCGCCAAAGCAATTCAGATGTTGCCGCAATTTTTTGAAAGCATACAACTTGATGGCCGTACGATTGTAGCGAAAGAAGGTGAAGTGTTGTCGTTGGGAAAACATTCTCTAAAATTCTATGCTGCCCCAATGGTACATTGGCCGGAGGTGATAGTTTCCTTCGACGAATATGATGGAGTGTTGTATAGTGCCGATGGCTTTGGAAAATTTGGTGCTTTGTCGAAATGCGGATTCTATGGCCGTGATGATGACGATTGGACGTGTGAGGCTCGTCGATATTATTTCAATATTGTTGGAAAATACGGTGTTCCGGTGCAAACATTGTTAGGCAAGGTTGGAACACTTCCAATCCGTGCGATTCGTCCGTTACATGGTCCGATTTTGGAGGATAATTTGTCGGAATATGTGCAACTGTACGACACATGGAGTAAATATGCCGTGGAAACCGAAGGAATTTTCATTGCCTGTGCGTCGATACATGGTGGCACATTGGTTGCTGCTCAAAAATTAGCGGAAATTCTTGAATCAAAAGGTGCTAAACGAGTAGTTGTGAGTGACTTGTGCCATTCCGATATTGCTGAAAATGTGGAAGATGCGTTCCGTCATTCAAAGATGGTTGTTGCAGCCTCATCGTACGATGCTGGTGTGTTTACTCCGATGTACGATTTTCTGCATCGTTTGCAGATAAAAGGCTATTGTAATCGAACTGTGGCTGTTATGGAAAATGGTTCATGGGCGCCGTCGGCGGGTAGAGTTATGAAGGAAATGCTTGGCACGATGAAGAATGTTGAGGTTGTTGGCCCTATGGTTACCATTCGTAGTAGAATGAAACAGACCGACATTCCTGCTTTGGAGGCGTTGGCTGATGCTATGTTGTAACCTACCAAGAAAGCAATTATTATTTTTTTTCTAAAAATACAGAAATATGGAACAAAAAAACAATATGGAACATTGGGTTGATGCAGCAAATTTTGTTAAGGTTGAGTTTCTTTATAATATAGATTTAAACAATCTTTTGATTGATAAAGAAACTGGTGACTATTATATTTTTGATGGGAAAACAATAACGAAGGAAACTGTTGAAAATTTGAAGAAATGGAAAGAAAATCACGAAATTTATTGTAAAGGTAATTTATTTAAAATATACCATACAGTAGCAAATATATTTCAATTAAAATTTGATTCTGACAAGATAAGCAAAGAGCGGGATTTTCTCAAATGTCAATTCGATATTGATATACATGCTAAACATATAGGTTCAACGGCAACGAATGCTTTGTTTCAAATTCTTACAAATCCGGATTTAAGAAAATTTTTTAATATTTTGTCTAACATCTCCGATAAATATGAACTTCTATCAAAATATGGAATAGATAAAGATGAAAAAGAATTAAATCCTTTTCCTAAAATAAAAGAGGCCATTTCTAAAACAGACATTTGGGTTTTACGGAATCTTTTTTACTATGATTTAGGTAATAGTAAAACTTTTGAATATAAAAATAAAAACGACGACATCAAAATACAAGGTACTTTCCTCTGTAAAGAAATTAAAGTGTCTATAGGAAAAGATGAGTCAGAAATTAAACAGGTATTTATTTCTTATTCTTCGCAAAAGGATAGATATAAAGGAGATTTCATATCCATATTTCCTGATAGAAAATTAACGTTCAAAGATTTTAAAAAATATTATGCTGACGATATATACGTTGCTATTGATGAAATAGCAGAAATAACTTTAAATAGGATTTCATTGGATGGAGAAAAAAAAGGTTGGACAGGAGAATATGAATCCGAAAGTTTTAATCGTATAGACGAAAATATTGATGTCTTTGAAAAAGATTATAAGAATGATGTTTTTGCTGAGGATAAATTGATTTTTAGTATACAAGCCACAGAAAAAATTTTTGATGATTTGAAAAATCAGTTAGAAAAAGAAAAAAACTCCAACATCGATTTTACCATTAATGATAAAGTCTTCTTGTCAAAGGTAAAAAACAAAGTTTATTCATTTAAAAATGGCTCTAAATTTGATACGTGTTTTTTATCTTTTTCTGTAAAAAAAATTATTTTGGATGCTTCTGGTATATATACATTAGAAACATCCCCCAAAAAAGATAGCGTGCATATAAAATATGAACGAGTGGTCGATAAGATTAAATATTCAGCGGACAAATAAACTTCAGCATACACACAAAAAAAGACTGTTTAACAAACAGTCTTTTTCTAATTTTATATGTTCAAATAACTAATTAATTGAAAATCTTATTTTCTGTGACGGAATTCGTCCGACACTGTTAATTTTTTTCTACCTTTTGCTCTACGTGCAGCCAACACCTTTCTACCGTTTGCTGTAGACATTCTTTCTCTAAAACCATGTTTATTTCTTCTTTTTCTTACCGAAGGCTGAAATGTACGTTTCATCTTATCTTATTATTTAAAAAGTTCTACTTGTTCTAAATCCCGTAAATCGGTGTGCAAAAGTACACGATTTTTTTTTATTACAAAACTTTTTAGGGTTCAATTGGTAAATAAATTATTTTTTTTGTCTCGAAAAACGGCTCTGAGAAAAATGCACTGATAGGATAGATTTTGTATTTCTTGAATCCTTGCATTTCTTCATAGAAATCGCCGCCTTTTATGTAGATAATTCCGTTATGAAGAGCATTGTTCGAAATGCTGCTCACATTCTTCCGCACTAATTTATAAAAGTCGGGAAATGCAGTTACAGCGCGGCTTACAATGTAATCATATTTTTCTTTGCATTCCTCCACACGTTGTTGTTTTGCCGTGGCGTTCGTCAATCCCAATTCTTGGATAATGTTGCTTGCCACGGTGATTTTTTTTGCAATGCCGTCGATAAGGGTGAATTGCACTTTTGGGAACAAAATTGCCAACGGAATTCCAGGCAATCCGCCCCCGGTTCCCACATCGAGAATGGAGCTGCCTTGTTTGAAATCAAAGAATTTTGCGATAGCCATCGAGTGGAGTACGTGATGTTCAAAAATATTATCAATGTCTTTGCGCGAAATCACATTGATCCGAGCATTCCAATACGTATATAAATCACAGAGCATCTCGATTTGCTCGTGCTGCTTCTTTGTTAAATCAGGAAAGTATTCGTACAACGCTTGTATCATTACCATTGATTTTTTTTGAGAGGATGTATTTTGTTTCTAATGTGCAAAAATCCTATTTGTATTGGTAAATAAATATCGAATGGAAGTGCATAAATCCATAAGTCCTTTTCTTGTAATCGTCGAGTGTTAAGTATTGACAATAAGAAAAATAGGAACATTCTGCATCCAAAAAGTATGACGATTGGCAAAAAGAATATTTCGGGCAATGTGATACAATAAATAATGGTGCAGAGGTAGAACATTTCACGTGAAAAAGGTTCTAAAAACAATAAAAACTTATATATGAACTTGTAGTGGGGAGATGTTGTTAAGTGTCTCATTTTCTGGTATTTCCAATGCTTGAACGAAGACACTTGTTCGGAACGGGTAAAACTATCGGGCGAAAGCACTATGCTTGTGTTATCTTTTTTTCCGACTTCCGACACAAACAAATCATCGTCACCAGAACTGATGTGGTAGTGTGTGGTGAATTTGCTGCTTTCGTTGTAGATATTTTTAGTGTAGGCTAAATTTCTGCCAACGCCCATATATGGAAGTCCTGCGTGGGCAAACGACATATAGTTCACGGCAATTGCATACGTGTCGTAACGTACCAATTTGTCTAACAAACCTTGTTTTTTGCGGTAACCGCCGTAGCCAAGTACAATCTCTGTTTTATTGCGGAATTGTTGTTGCATCGTGTGTATCCACATGTCGGACTGAGGTTTGCAGTCGGCATCAATAAATAGGATTTTCTCGTATTTCGCCGCTTTTATGCCGATGGTGACTGCTAATTTTTTCCCATGAGAAAATTTTCTATCTTTTTTGATGGTGCTGACACGTAATTTTTGTGGATATTTTTCCAAGAAATCGTTTAACACAAATTCGCTGTCGTCTTCCGAGCAGTCGTTTACCACAATAACCTCGTAGCTCTTGTATTTTTGGTTGAGTATTGATGGTAGAAATTCACGAAGATTCTCTTCCTCATTTTTTGCACAAATAATTACGGAAACAGGCTCTTCTTCAATACTTTGTAACGGTTTTCGTTTCACAATACAAATACGTAGGTAGAAAAATAAATAGTAGAGTATTTGTATGCCTGAGACTGCAATGAATACGATGCAGAACCAAAATTCTATTGCTGAATAGGATATTTCAATCATTGTTTTTGTATATCTAAAACAAAATTACTGTTTTGCTATGATTTGAGTCCTCTTTGCGAAATTACTTATGAACAAGTTTTTATATAAGAATTCAAGTTTTGGGGTAGGAATAGTGATGAAATTTTCAAAAAATGTAGTCGGAATAGCCACATTTTTACTGAGAGGTAGGAATAATGAGGAAAAATTTCTAATTTTACCTTGAATATGTCTGATATAGCAATAAAGATAGAAAACGTTTCAAAGCAATACCGTCTGGGGCTTGTTTCCACAGGTACGCTTTCCCACGATTTGAACCGATGGTGGGCTACGAAGGTTATGCACAAGGAAGACCCCTATCTTAAGGTGGGCGAGGTGAACGACCGTACCACGAAAGGCTCTTCTGATTACGTATGGGCGTTGAAGGACATAAATATGGAGATACGGCAGGGTGATGTGGTTGGCATTATCGGTAAGAATGGCGCCGGAAAATCTACCTTGCTGAAACTGCTCTCGCGTGTAACGGCTCCCACCACGGGAACCATACAATACAAGGGACGTATAGCCTCGTTGCTCGAGGTTGGCACGGGCTTCCATCCCGAACTTACTGGCCGTGAGAACATATATATGAACGGTGCCATTATGGGCATGAACAAGGCCGAAATTACCCGTAAACTTGATGAGATAGTGGATTTCTCTGGTTGCGAACGCTATCTTGATACGCCCGTGAAACGTTATTCCAGCGGAATGACCGTGCGTTTGGGTTTTGCCATTGCCGCCCACATAGAACCCGATATTCTTGTTGTTGACGAAGTCCTTGCCGTTGGCGATGCCGAATTTCAGAAAAAAGCCATTGGCAAAATGCAGGACGTGAGCAAAGGCGAAGGACGGACTGTGCTGTTTGTGAGTCATAATATGGCGAGTATCAAACAATTATGTAATGTGGGGTATGTTCTTCAAAATGGATTGGTTCAAAAGCAAGGAGATATAGTTGATTGTGTAAATAGTTATATCTCTGATTTAAAAATAGAATCAAGTCCTGACAAGATTATAACGGAAGATATTCATATACAACAGAATAGACGAGTATATTTTTCACGTTTCACAATAGAGAAGGGTGATACGTTCTTTTATGAAAATGAACCAATAGTATTTGTTATAGAAATAAAAGCAAATACGAACGAGAAAGGGTGTAGGATAAATACTTCAATAACTTCTACGCTTGATGTTACTGTTGGCTGTGTTTTAGGAGATGGGATGCCATTTGATATAGAAGCTGGAAAAACAAAAAAAATAAGATTGTCTATACCTAAACATAATTTAGCAATTGGAACATATTATGTTTCTTTCTCGGTTGGTTCTGGAGGACGTTTAACGACAAGTATGACCGAGTTCGATGTTAAATCAAGGGTTTTTGTTTTTGAAATAAAACAAAAAGATAAGCATTCTCGTTGGGAATCTTCTTGGGGTAGTATTGCATTTCCTGCAGAAATAAATGTTTATGAGTGAAAAAAATAAAATAGTCACTGTCATCTCTCCGTTGCTTCCTCCTTTGGAAGAATTCGTTCCCTATCTGCAAAAGATATGGGATAATAAATGGTTGACGAACAATGGTGAAATGCACCAAGAATTAGAACAGCGACTGGCTGAGTATCTTGGTGTTGAGTATATTTCATTGTTTTCAAACGGTACGTTGGCTTTGATAACAGCATTGCAGGCATTGAACATTACAGGAGAGGTAATAACCACGCCATATAGTTTCGTAGCGACCACGCACTCAATATTTTGGAATAAATGCACTCCTGTATTTGTGGATGTAGAACCAAACTATTTCAATATTGATCCTGCAAAAATTGAGGCAGCAATAACTGAAAAAACAACGGCTATAATGCCTGTACACGTATATGGCAATCCTGCCGATACCGATGCCATACAAAAAATAGCCGACAAGCATGGGTTAAAGGTGATTTACGATGCGGCTCATGCGTTTGGGGTAAAGAAAAACGGTTCTTCAATTTTGAACGTTGGCGATTTGTCGGTGTTGAGTTTCCATGCAACCAAAATCTATAGCACCATAGAGGGGGGGGCTGTAATTTGCCATTCCAAAGAAATGAAACATCATATCGACAACCTTAAAAACTTTGGATTTCGTGGTGAGATTGTTGTAGAGGAACCTGGCATAAATGCAAAACTCAATGAGGTGCAGGCTGCTTATGGATTGCTTAGTTTGAAATATATTGACGATGCTATTGAAAAACGGAAAAATATTGTTGAATACTATCGCTCTGCATTGAACAAGATACAAGGTATCTCTTTTTTGAAAGAACAAAGCGGAGTGGAATATAACTATGCGTATTTCCCGATATTTGTTGACGAAGCGATGTACGGCATAAGTCGCGATGCCTTGTACGAAAAACTGAAGGCAAATAATATTTTAGGACGACGCTATTTTTATCCTTTGATTTCCACGTTTGAACCATACAAGGAACTCTCTTCTGCACAGAATTTGCCAATAGCACAAAAAGCGGCAGAACAAGTGATTTGTTTACCGTTGTATCCAGATTTGGAAATGACGGATGTGGAGAGGATTGTACGGATTATTAAGTAATTTAACGTTTAATTACGTTGATTTTCTTAATGTTCCACAGTTCAATTGGAAGGTGTTTCCATCAACCTTCATTTCTCCTCATTCAATCGATTGACTGGGCAAACGTAGTGGCTTTGTTGGCATAAAACAAGGGCAGAAAAAAAATAATTGTTGATTTTTATGCTGTTTATAAAAAATACCGATACAAATATCCCAACTGGGAGTTTGTGGATGTAAACCCCGAAGTGTCAGACCATTTCTGGCTGGTGGCAAAAACGTTCTTGGGGTATTGGAATAAAATTTCCAATCAACCACCACTCGCCGCTCGGTCGGAGAATGGTGCTTTGAAATTTTACGACTGACAAACGGAACGTGAGATACTTATTTTTTATTGGTAAAATTATTAGTTGTAACTAACAAAATAAATAATAAATTGTTAGTTGTAACTAACAATTTATTTGCAAAAATGTTTGCTGTAAATAACAAGATTCGTATTTTTGCAAAAAAGTGATATGCAAAGTTTGTTTGAAAAACACGACATTATGCTTCGTAACACCTCGCTTGGGTTTGTGCGGAGTTATATGCAGACCATAAACTGGTCGGCGCAGATGATAGCATTGCGTGGTGCACGAGGCGTTGGCAAGACGACACTAATGCTTCAGTACATAAAGCAGAATTACACTGCATACAGTCGCAAGGTGCTTTATTGTTCGCTCGACACGCTTTATTTCGCCAATCACAACCTTGTGGAGCTGGTGTCCGATTTTGTGAAACAAGGCGGTGAACACCTATTTCTCGACGAAGTTCACAAATATGCCACGTGGAGTCGCGAATTGAAGGAGATTTACGACTTGTACCCTTCATTGCGTGTGGTTGTCAGCGCGTCATCGCTTTTAAATCTTATGACAGGTGATTCCGATTTGTCACGGCGGTGCATAACATACGATATTCAAGGTTTGTCGTTCCGCGAATATCTGCAGTTTTACCAAAAGTTGGATTTCCCCGCCGCCTCGCTCGAAACCATACTGATGGCGCCCCAGGAATTGTGTGCGGCGGTCAATGTAGCATGCCGCCCTTTGGAGCATTTCCACCATTACTTGCAGTTCGGCTACTATCCTTTTTATGCCAAGAATAAGGCGAATTATTTTCAGGTTGTAGAGCAGGTCGTGAATTTTGTGGTTGATGTCGAGTTGACGCAACTTTGTAATGTCGATGTCGCCAACACGCGGAAAATTAAGTCTTTACTTTCGATAGTGGCGTCTTCGACGCCTTTCGAAGTTGATGTCAGTAAGTTGTCGGTGCTAACCGAGATAAACCGTGCAACCATAATTGCTTATTTTAAATATTTAGCCGATGCTCGGATTTTGAGTTGCCTCTATTCCGATATCGCTTCAGTAAAGCGGTTGCAGAAACCTGACAAAATCTATCTCGACAACACTAATCTCATATCGGCTCTTTCAGGACGGGATGCCAATGTTGGAACTGTTCGCGAGGTGTTTGCTGTGAATCAACTTTCGCAAGCGCATCAGGTTGAGTATAAGAAGAAAAATGGCGATTTCTTTGTAGATGGCCGCTGGACATTTGAGGTTGGAGGTGCCGACAAAGGTTTTGGGCAGATTGCAAATATTCATGATTCGTATGTGCTTGCCGACGATATTGAAACGCCCAGCGGTGCAAAAATTCCATTGTGGCTTTTGGGATTTTTGTATTGATTTGTTGAAAAGGTAGTGTATTGTCATATTTTCAAATTCACCATCGTTTTCGTCATTCCGCAGGCGAACGTAGTGAAACAAGGAATCTAAATTTTTTTCCAAGGTGGTGATACAAGTCCGTTATCCCAACTGGAAGTTTGTGGATGTGAAACCCGAAGTGTCAGACCATTTCTGGTTAGTGGCAAAAACGTTCTTGGGGTATTGGAATAAAATGGGGGTGAAAAATATAAACAGATTTTTGTATTTGTTAGCAATATTGATTATTTTTCCCAGTGATTTTATATATAATGCTTAAGTGACAGATTCTGAATTCTATGAAGTTGAAGGTAAATTGATGTATTTCTTCACGTATTATGGAGATGTATATTATGGTATAATGGTTCCGAATCATACATCTGGCTATTACTATATTATCCCACCTTATAAATTAAGGGAATATAATGATAGTAACAATGAAACGGAGGATTCTTATAAGAAAATAGGTTGGGAAATAAAAGATTTGAGAATAATAACAAAATATAAAGAACAAATAGATTACAATCAATCAAATATAACCTCAATTCCATTTACGACGCAGTGTAAAAGATTATTTGTTTTCGGGGCGGGTGCATCTGCGTATTGTTCATTGGTAAAAACGGATGAAAAAGATTTTGAACGCAGTGGATTACCCATGGGGGATGAAATATTTTCAAAAGATTTTTGTGTTTCTTCGTTTTATGAAGGTTTACAATCGGTTCTTCCCATATTTGAGGCAAAAAGTTTGGATGTGGAGTCCTTTTTACAGTTGTATTATAATAAAATTCGAGATACGTACGATGTTGTTTCTTTAAGAAATTTAATAAACATACAGATATGCGTTCAAGAAACTATAAGAAGGATAAATAAGGATATTCAATTATCTCTTGAACGATATAACGCTTATTCGATGTTTGTTTCGTATTTAAGATATTTATTGCAAAATGAACAAAATCAACGAATTTCAATAGTATCTTTTAATTACGATACGTTATTAGAAAAATGTATTAAAGATGGGTTTCTTATAGACTATAATAATATTGAAAATTATGTTTCTCCGAACTATCAAATACAATTATATAAGCCACATGGGTCAATAAATTGGGGATGGGTTGCCAAAAATCTTCCTTCTCACATTCAAAGTCAAGATGACTTCATTCAGTATTTATATGATGAATTGTTTGATTTGGATACTTTATATTTTGAAATTTTGGGAGACACAAAACATAATATAAAGAGTCATTCTTGGGGATTGGAATGTGAGAATCATCAAGTAGGGCGATATACTATAAATATGGATGCTATCAGTGTGATAAAAAACAATGAGATTTATTATCCTTCAATTTTGCCTCCGTATAAGGATAAGGATGATTTTATTATGCCATATTCTCAGCAGTATGCTATGAAAAAGGATATTAAATCTGTGGAAGAACTCTATTTAATAGGTTGGAAAGGAAGTGAAAAGTTGTTTTTGAAATACTTAAAAGAGAATAAAAATATAAGGAAACTAGTAATTGTAGATCCAAAAGCTGAGGCGGTCTTGAAAAATATAGAAGGCGTTGATTTTGGAGAGATAAAAACGTATAAATCTTTTTCTGATTTTGTAGTAGAAAAAATACGAGAAGTGTTTTAAGGTAAGAAGTGTTAATAATCAGTAATCTGAATATGAAAACAAGTTTCTATACAGAGGATGAATTAAAGGAATTGGGGTTAAAATCAATTGGGAGCAATGTTTTGATAAGTAGAAAAACGTCTATTTATTCTCCAGAGAATATTTCGATTGGAAACAATGTCCGAATAGACGATTTCTGTATTCTATCTGGAAATATAACCATAAAGAATAACATCCATATTGCCGCTTATAGTGCTTTATATGGAGGGGGGGAAATTGTAATTGAAGACTATTCTGGGGTGTCTCCTCGGTGCACGTTACTAAGTGCTACTGATGATTTTTCCGGGAACTATTTGGTTGGAGCTTGTGCGGAGAACAAGTATCGTAATGTTATAAAAGGAACCATTACAATAGGTAAATATGCTCAGATTGGTGCAGGTTCGACTGTGTTACCAAATGTTATAGTAGGAGAGGGTGTTGCGGTAGGCGCAATGTCATTGGTAAACAAAACACTGCCCGAGTGGACGATTTGTTTTGGCGTGCCAGCAAAAAAGGTGACAGAAAGAAAAAAAGACTTGCTACAATATATTATACGTAAACAAGAATAATGTGTATTTTTGTAAAATGATCCATAGCTTGAATTTATGCAATAGAGAGTTATGATAGAAGAAAGAGAAAAAAATACAGAAACTCAAATAATGGTATCGGTTTGTTGCCTCGTGTATAATCACGAACCATTCTTGCGTGAATGTTTTGATGGTTTTGTAATGCAAAAAACAACATTCCCGATAGAAATTCTTGTTCACGATGACGCTTCAACCGACCATTCGGCAGATATAATACGTGAATACACCGCAAAATACCCCGATTTGTTTAAGCCGATTTATCAGACGGAAAATCAGTATTCTCAAGGAAAGGGGTTTGTTGGAATGACGTTGAATTTTGAACGAGCTAAGGGTAAATATATTGCGATGTGTGAGGGCGATGATTATTGGACAGATCCATTTAAATTGCAGAAACAGGTTGATTTTATGGAGAAGCATTCAGATGTTTCTTATATGTTTACTAAAAATAAGCGACTGGCTGTAGATGGTATTATGAAAGATTTTGATGCAAGATTCCCTCAAAATATACCAGATGTTTTCGATTTGCATTGTTTGATTAAAAACAAAATGCCAGTACCACCAACACAAACTATATGTTTTCGAAAGGATTGTTATCCAGAGAAAATGCCCGAGTTTAATTTTAAAGTGATATATGGAGATGTTTTGACTTTATATATGGTTGCGCATCACCATAAAATTGGTTTTATTGATGAGTGTACGGCAGTTTATAGAGAAGGTGTTGGCATTATATCTCGTTCAAATAAGAAGGATTTGATAAAATTAGGTTGTAAGTTGAATTCAGCAATCAATAAACTGACGAATTATGAATATAATTATTTTCTTGGAGATAAATCATTTTATTGGTT
Organism: Bacteroidales bacterium; assembly: GCA_017552705.1. GTDB lineage: Bacteria > Bacteroidota > Bacteroidia > Bacteroidales > UBA1715 > UBA1715. The sequence continues at coordinate 4,094 of JAFZOY010000138.1, read as the reverse complement.
GCAATTATATCAGTTATATAGGCCATATCGCAAATATTACCCAATCGCATATTTCTATTATGTTGCCTGGCAGATATCTAAAAATGGCTTTAATGCTAAGAACATAATGGCAATACTGAGAAACACATTCAAGAAATTTGGTAAAATCAAGAATCTATGTCATTAGCATCCAAACTTTCCACTTTTCGTTTCTTCTTCAAACCGCGTAAGTTTGTGGCGCAGTATAAACTGTTCTTTGGCGACGAATGGCTTGAGGCTTCAGTCGATTCGGTGGCAAAGTATATGTATAAAATATTATTTGTGGTTTCAGATGTGGCTTGGGGAGACGATGTTGCCAATCCAAAGATTAAAGGTGACAACCTTGAATCCATTCTAAACAAAATCAAAGCGAAATACCCCGATAAGGTTATCGTGATTCGCGGTTCTTGGAACGTGCAATTGGCACACGTGCAAGCCGGCTTGGATTACATAAAACAAAACATTCCCGAAGCCACTCATTGCCTGTATATTGATGGTGACGAAATATATACAGAGAAACAAATAACAGAAGTATTGACATTGTCTAAAAAAATCAAGACTTTCAATTGTGCAATCCGAATCAATTACAATACTTACTTCAAAACAATTTATTACAAGGTTTTCCCAAATAAATATCCTGTTCATTTGGTTTTATTTCCTTTGCGAAAATGGGTTCAATACCGCGATGCTCGCAATGTGAACGCGAAAATTGTTGACCGAACCGATTTGTTCTATGAGCATCCTGGCTATGTGCGTGCCGATGATGAAAAAATGCGGCTGAAAATTGAAGCTCATCGTGAAACGGAGCCGATAATTGGCGACTGGTATAACGAAGTATGGTTTGGATGGACTCCTGAGACCAAAAATTTTCATCCCACAAATCCTAAGTTCTGGGAGGGAACAATATCTGTTAATGAAAGTGAACTACCAGCAGTTATGGTGGAGGCGTTTAATAAAATGAAGGAAAAATAATTTTTTGTTTGTTATAGGTGGCTTGTTTAATTATAAATAAGTCAATACATTTGGTGAAATATTATAATGAAAACTATTGATTTAAAATATAAAAAAGACGAGGATTACAAGGATTCGCTTGAATGTAGGCAACTGCAAGAATGGATTGGTACAGGTAAACGTGTTCTTGAAGTCGGGTGTCATACTGCCGATTTGGGAAAACAATTGAAGGATGCTGGCAATTATGTTGTCGGTATCGATTATAATGCCGATGCCATAAACGTTGCAAAACAAAACATTCAAGAAGCGTATGTGGTTAATCTTGAGACTGATGCTATTGATAGAGAAGAGTTGGGCAATTTTGATGTAATTGTCTGCAATCAGGTTTTTGAGCACCTGCGCAATTCAGAAGAAGTGGCTGCGGAACTCATTAAATGTCTTAAGCCTGGAGGTTCGTTCATAATTGGATTGCCAAATGTTTGCAATGCTAAGGATAGGTTTAATATCGCGTGGGGACAGTGGAAATATACAAACATTGGCGTTTTAGATTCCACACATATTCGATTTTTCTCATACTATTCCGCATTGGAGTTTATAAAAAACATAGGTCTGAATGTCGACGATTACCATTCGTCGTGGCGGGTTAATCCGTTATGGGAATTTCTTGACCATATTCCCGTTTTGTGCCGTTTCCGCAAATTGTTTGATGAACATAAGCCTGGAAAAAGGTTTTCGCGCAATGCTACTGATGTTGTAATGATTTTTAAATGTAGTAGAGCATAGTTATGCAACTCTCTATTATCATAGTCAATTACAAAAATCCGCCATTGATAGTTCAATGCGTGAAATCGATTTTGCAATTTGAGCAGACCATTGACTATGAAATAATTGTGGTTGACAATAATTCCGAAGATGACACCGAACAGCGACTTCGTACCATATCCCCAAGTCTGAAATGGATCCAAATGGGGTATAATAGCGGATTCGCGAAGGCGAACAATGCGGGGCTTAAAGTTGCTGAAGGCGAGTATGTGCTATTTCTCAACGCAGATACCATTCTTATTGAACCTATTTTCGAGAAGATGATTCAGCCGTTCGATACAGACTCCAAAATAGGAGTTGTCGGTTGCCGCTTGCTTAACAGCGACAAATCGCTTCAGTTGAGTTATCATAATGGAGACAGTTTTTTCCGCAAACTTTGGTGGCGCAATCCGTTCGCAATAAAAATGGGGTGCAGCAGCAAGAATCTGTCGGAAAAGGAACGATACAAAGCTGCGCACTCTGCCAACCACAATCCACGCTGGATCTGCGGCGCGGCAATGATGATGCGTCGGCAGACAATAATCGAAAGAAACCTTTATTGGGACGAGGATTTCTTTATGTATTGGGAGGATGTGGAACTATGCCACCGCATACGCCGCGCAGGTCTGAAAGTTTATTATACAGCCGATGCTTCCATTATACATTTGGGCGGCGGAGGTGCAAATGTGCCGCTTGAGAGGTTTGAGCAGATGGAAAACTCGAAGTTGAAATGCATAGAGAAAATCTATGGGAAACTGTTCCGCAAGATATATGTTCAGTTAACGAAATATGAATTGCGGAGTGAGTTGCGACTCGAACGGAGAAAAAACAATGAAATAAAAGGTATATTACAGAAAGAGGCAGAATATTATGGCATTTCAAAAGTATAGAGAGCAGCGGTATATAAACAAGAATGTGAAAATTCCTGTTGAGGAATTGAGCAGCAGATTGGTGTCAGGAAAGGGCGCGATTGCCGTGTGTCCAACCACAACTGGCAATAGCTGGCAAGGTGTGCTGACCGCAACTCAAGGTCTTTTTGGTGACAGAGTTTTTCAAATCCCGCAGCACTATTCTCAATGTATTTACACTGAAAACGAATTGCTTGCGATAGCAAAGCAATTGTCTGAAACAGAGTCGGAACATATAGTTTTCAGTGGTTACCTGCCCTATTTCGACATAATAATCGACCACATTGTAAAATCGGGCAAGAAAGTCAGCGTCATTTATCACGGTTCGCACACGTCGGTCTTGGAGGATAGGAATGCAGCCTCGCATTTCTCGTCATTAATCACGATGCTTAAAACTGGCAAACTCTACCATATCGGATTTGTTAAAAAGGATATGGAAAAAACATTTGGCATTCTGACCGGGCAGACTTTGTTCCCGATAATGCTAAAGACCGACGAGTCGCTGATTGGCAGAAAATATGAGAAGTATGATGGGCTAAATATCGGTGTGATGACTCACGATTCATTCCGAAAAAACCTTTACAATATGGTTTCGGCAGCACTCTTACATTCCGACGCAATAGTGCATATAAAGGATAAATACCTCACCTCTTATTTGCAAAACGCCGACAGATTGGTGGTCCACGGTTATTTTAAAAGTCAAGACGATTTTTACAAGGTTATCGGCTCTGTCGATTTAAATATGTATGTCACATTTAGTGAGTGCTGGGGGCAATTTGTGAACGAAAGTTTGGCATTGGGTGTGCCTTGCTTGTGTTCCGATGTGAGTGCGGTTCTTGATTACGATTCTGATTTGAAAGAACGATTGATTGTTCGAGAGTTCGATAATGATTATGCCATATTCCAAAAGTCTAAAGAAGTTCTTCAAGATTTGGATTATTTCAAACAAAAAGGCCCAGAATATGTCAAAAAATTGAACAAATTGGCTGAAGAGAAGTTGAATGAGTTTTTGAAATAATTGATACTACCGTGCTAAAACCCGTTATGTGTTGAACTTTGTCCAAAAGTTCGGAATTAGTAGTGTAAAATCGGAATAATCAATATCTTTTGACAAAAGAAATCTCTAAGTTACCGAAAAGTAATTCTACAAATAACCGAAAACTAAATCTACAAATCACCGAAAAAAGTTGTTATGTATTTGACATTCATTTAATTTTGTTTGTGCCGAATGTTTCTATGAAAAGTGACCACCGTTATTTTTATGTGTTGAGGTCTTTTAAAAAGTTCGGAGTGAAACAATCAAAAAGTTCGGAGTGAATTTGAAATGATATAGCCAAAGTTTCCAATAATTTTCAGCCAAATCTTCCAATAATAATTGTCCAAATCTTCCAATAATAATTGTCCAAATCTTCCAAT
>JAFZOY010000137.1 GCA_017552705.1 Bacteroidales bacterium | reverse complement strand
TACGTTTATTAGTATCGTTATGAACATTAAAAAACATAGGTTTATCTTCATTAACATTGGCTGCATTATAGCGGTTTTTGTTGTTGCATTTATTGCATTTGACATTTGGTTGGACTCATACACCGCTCATGGTGAGAATGTTACAGTTCCAGATTTTCGTGGACTTGATTTTGATGCTGCGCAGATTTTAGCGGCAAAAGATGGTTTGCAAGTTAAGATTAACGACACATTGAGTGTTGACGATGTGGCTCCTGGTGCTGTGATTGATCATTTTCCGTCGGCAAATTCGAAAGTAAAACAGGGGAGGACAATCTTTTTGTCTATCAATTCTGTTACGCCAATCATGGTGGTTATGCCAAAAGTCACGAATGTATCACTTCGTCAGGCTACGCAAATGCTCGAAAACAAAGGTTTGCGTGTTGGTGTTATTGAATACAAACCTGATTTCGCCAACAATTATGTTTTTGAGCAACGATATAATCTGAAAGTTATAGAACCTGGTACAAAAATCCCCAAAGGTTCCGCTATTGATATGCTTGTCGGTCAAGGTGGAGATGGCGTTGTTATTGCAATTCCATCGTTGATGGGACTGTCTTGGCCCGCAATCTCCGATTCGCTTATGGTGCGTGGTTTAAATGTAAATCCAATCTTTAGCGCTGATGTGCGAACGAAGGAAGATTCCTTGCGTGCACGTGTCATTCGCCAATCTCCGTCGTATGTGGAAGGAGGAAAAATGACCGCAAGCGAAACAATCGATGTGTGGTTCGGCATTGAGTCAAATTTAACAACCAACACGGATGAGGAATAATCGCTGGTTATACATAATTCTATTGTTTTGCACTGTGTTATGGATACAGAATTCCTATGCACAAACCGAAGTGCTGCAACCTATTATTCATTCTGGATTACAACTGAAAGCACAAACGCAAACCGAACAATCGTTAAAGAGTTTGCCCTTTTTTGATGATTTTGCGTATCCTGACACTCGTCCGTCACCATCTATGTGGCAAGACGATGATGCTTATGTAAATAGGGGATTTGCTAAAAACGTGAAAACCATCGGTGTGGTGTCGCTCGACGCCATGGCTTCAAATGGTAAATTGCACGAAAATGTGGCAACAACGGCAAGAATTTCCGACTATCTCACGTCATTGCCTATCAATTTGAAGAATTATGAACTGATGTACGTGAGCGACAAATTATATAGAAAAGACGGCTCGTCGTTTGTTTTGCTTGACGACTCGTTTTTTTTATATGACACAAAAAAACAAGAGTATGTGTCAGTAACTCAAGGTATTGCGTATTGCGCTGGTGACACTGTTTATAAGAAAATCGATGAACAGTTTGTTGCGCAACAAGATTCTATTTTTGATAAAGAAAAACAATATATCGAAGGTTCATATAACACTGAACATCAGTGGTTTGAATATCAAATAGGGGATTCTCTCGCTTTGAGTTTTTATTACCAGGCGGGAGGCTATGTGGATATTCCGGAATCCACAGATAGTCTTGTCCTGGAATTTTATGTTCCATACGATACTTCCGGCGTTTTCATAAATGAAATTCAAACCTCTGGCGTCGAAATATACAACGCAACTGATTCGTTGATTTCGCTCAAAAATTGGTTCCTGCTGGCTTCTCCACTCGATGATGTGTTGGCAAACGATTCGTTGGGACGGTTTGCGTTGCCTGACTTTGAAATAGCGGCATATCAACATTGTGTGATACCATATTCATATTTTGCATCGGATTCATTGACAATAGCGACAGCATATCTGTATTCTCCTGATACTGTGTTGATTGATAGTGTTGTCTTAAAGGAAAAGTTAGGCTCTGGATTTGGGTACGCCCGAATACCTGATGGAAATCCTATGTGGTCATACACGGCAACGGAAACGATGGGGGAATGTAATCCATCGTGGAAGTGGATGTGGTCAACAAGTACAAAAACTGGCGACGAATTTGTGCCCGTGTTTATCCCGATTGAGCAAGCGTCAAGTTTGGTTAAAGGATTTCGGTTCCGCTTCAAGAACTACACAAGTTTGAGTAACGACGCCAGTCATGCACGAAACGAAGATTTTTGGCATATCGATTTAATTTGGCTGAACGCAAATCGTTCTTCGGAAAACCTTGATGTTCCTGATGTTGCTTTTACCTCGGAAATCACGCCATTGTATTCTCGCTACAAAGCCTTGCCAATGTCGCATTTTGCGCAGGTTGACGAAAGTGATTTCAAGATGACGGTTTTGGCGAAATTCATCAATTTTGACAGCGATTACCGAAAGGTGAAATTTAATTTCAATGTAAAAAAACAGCATACTGGCGACGCATTGTTGTTCCCGACATACGAAACCGATATTCCAGCGGCTACAGCGGCGTCAGAACGCGATATTCTTACTGAATTTGATGTGGATTTCTTTGGTTTTCTTGCCGAAGATATTGATGTTTACGACAATGCGGAGTATGAATTTTCATACTTTTTCACCGACATTGCCAATCCGCTGTATGAGCAATATCGGTGGAATGACACGTGTAGAACTTCTCTAACGGTTTCCAACTATTATGCCTACGACGACGGAACACCCGAGGCTGGCTATGGTTTGAGAGATGCTCCGATGGGACGGGTGGCGTTTAAATTCGACATTTTGCAGTCGGATACACTGAAAGCGATTTCAACATATTTCAACCCAACGCTACGTGAACAGGCTACCACATTTAATTTGTGCGTGTGGGAAAACAAAAATGGTTTGCCAGGCGATTTGTTGTATTATGCACCGAGCGAAAGAGTTTCGTATGCCGACGGAATGTTTCAATTCGTTGATTATGAAATACATCCAGAATATATTGTAAAAGGTGGCAACGGATTGGTTGTTGACAAATCATTTTTCATTGGTTGGGAACAGCCAAATGACGTTCTTCTCAATATGGGCATTGATTTGAACCAAAGTTTGAATAACCGTTTGTATTACAATCTTGGCTTTGAATGGGAAAATTCCGTGCAAAAGGGAGCATTGTTGTTACGTCCAATATTTGGAACATATACAAAAACAAGTTCTTCTGCAGTTGCATCGGATGAGATTTCTATGTATCCAAGCATAGCGAAAAATAACGTCGTGATTTCCTCTACAACCGACATAAAACAAGTAAGCGTCATCGATATGACGGGGAATGTGGTTATAAAAACAACCGATTCGGAATTTTCTGTCGCACAATTGCCAAATGGTTGCTATGTTGTTACTATTCAGATTGATAGTGATACCGTAGTGATGAGAAAATTGATTGTCGCAAAATAAAAAACAAGGCGAAAAACTATATTTTACGTGGGAATATGTAGGCAAACAATATTTTTTTCTTATATTTACGCCAATAAACATACAGTTTATACAGTTTTTTCATAATAGAAACGATACAGATATGAAGAAAAAGAGTTTATTTTCATTATTGATATTGTTCGTATTTCCAGGTATGATATATGCTTCGGAAGTATCGCAAATCGTATTACAAACGCCACCAAACGAACTTCAAATGACGAACCGTCAGAAACAATTTGCTATAGGCCATATTGGTATGGCATTGTATCCTGATTTTAGTTTTGGCGCAACTTACGGACAGGTTGATGTGTATGGTTGGTACGCCAATGTGATGACAGATTTCGGTTTTCGCTTCTCGTCGGATGCGAAAGCTGATGAAAATGGCTGCATTGAAGGCGAATATCCATTTTATACAGGAAAGAAACGGACATCATATTTCGCTCTAACGGGTGGTGGAGTTGTTCGTTTGGAGATACCTTCGTATCGAATTCCTGTGTTTTTAATGGCTGGTATTGGCTATGGAAACCGTACGGTTCGCTACGAAATGGCTGATGGCGATTGGGCTACATGGAAAACAAAATCATCGCCCCGTTCGGGATTGCATTGGGAAATGCAAGCAATGACAGACTATAATGATATGGCAATTTCGATAGGTATTTCAAGTGTGACAAACTTTAAACAATCGAATTTCTTTGAATTAAAATTAGGTTTCGGTTATTTCTTATAAACAGTGAAAATTATGAAGCGTATTATATTTTTAGGATGTGTAATAACCCTGCTTGCAGGTATGGTAGGGTGTGAAAAGGATCCCAAAGTGGATTCTACATCAATTACGATTAAATCGGTTTCGTCAGTTACTGGTAGCACTGCTGCTGTTTCTGTTGAAATAGGAAAGGGAATGGCAACAATTGCAGAAAGAGGTATTTGTTGGAGCACCAACGAAAATCCGTCTATCAACGATGATGTTATGTATGCTTCCGAAGGTGGAAACGGTACATTTGTATGCAAGTTGCAGAATCTTTCGGAAAATAAAACATACAATGTCCGTGCATTCGCAAAAAATGCTTCGGGTGTGATGTATAGTGAGAATATTTCGTTCAAGACATCGAAAAAATTGGTGGTGAAAACACTTGATTTAAAAGACAAATTGGGTACTTGTGCCGAAGCTGTTGGCGCTATTGAGGCGGACAGCGACACCACAATTGTACAAAAAGGTTTTTGCTGGAGCGAAAATCCTAATCCAACAATCAACGATTCAATTGTGTATGCAGACCATTCGAACAAAGATTCTCAATATGTATTGTGGATGAGAAATCTAACACCAAGCACAACTTATTATTATAAAGCGTTTGTGACCAATGCTGCCGGTACTGCCTACGGCGAAGAAAAAGTGTTTACAACCTTGGATAATCCTGTGGTGAAAAAGACTGATCTTGGCGCGGTAGAAGTTGAAAACGGAAAATATTTTGTGGTTTGCGCAGCTACAATTACCGATACGTTAGGTGCAGTTCCTGTTACACAATGTGGTTTCTGCTGGAGCAAAAAACCAAATCCAACGGTTGATAATGAAAACATAGACAAAGTTGTTGCAAATACGGTTGAAATCGGAACATTTAAAGATACAGTTCGGGTTGAAATAGAGGAGAATGTAACGTATTATGTCCGTGCATATGTCATCACCGAAAATGGCGTTTCTTATGGTGAACAAAATTCGTTCTTAACATGGTCGTTACCTGTCGTTTCCATATTCAATGCATACAGCATCACAAGCAATTCTGCAACCGAAGGCGGTGTGATTGTTTCTGATGGTTCCGCACCAATCCAATCACGTGGATTCTGCTGGACAATCGAGGAAAATGTACTTCCGACAGTTGAGGATAATCAAAAAATATCGGTATCAAGTACAAACTCAATTTACTATGGTAATTTGACTAATTTAACTCCAAATACAACATACTACGTTCGTGCGTATGTAACGAATAAAATCGGTACATCATATAGCGATGTAGTATCGTTTACAACAAAAGCCCAATAGGGTTTAGAAACTAATTCTAAGGATAATTAAACATCAACAAAAGAGGACTGCAATCCCATTTGTTGATGTTTTTTTATTATTGGTTTTTAGGCAATTAAATCAACTGCAAATCGTGTAAACGTTTGTATGCACCGTTGAGTTCAATAAGTTCATCGTGCTTGCCCGATTCCACAATTCTTCCTTCGTTGAGAACAACAATATTGTCGGAATTTTTGATGGTGGAAAGTCGGTGGGCAATTACGAGTGATGTTCTGTCTTTCATAAGGTTCGACAAGGCTTCCTGTACCAATCGTTCCGATTCTGTATCGAGAGCAGAAGTGGCTTCATCGAGAATGAGAATCTGAGGATTTTTCATGATTGCACGGGCAATGCAAAGTCGTTGACGTTGACCGCCAGAAAGCTTACCACCTTGGTCACCAATGTTTGTCTCGTAACCATTTTCCATTTCCATAATGAAATCATGGGCATTGGCAAGTTTAGCCGCCTCGATAACTTTTTCTTTATCAGGATTTTCGATACCGAAAGCAATGTTGTTGAACACTGAATCGTTAAACAACAGCGATTCCTGGGTAACAATACCGATAAGTCCACGCAAATCCGATAGTTTGTAGTCGCTGAGTGGCACGCCGTCAATTGTGATTGAGCCTATTGTTGGCTCATAGAAACGAGGAATCAGGTTTGCAATAGTTGTTTTTCCCGAACCAGATTGTCCAACTAAAGCAATCGACATACCTTTGGGGATTTTGAGGTTTATATTGTTGAGAACCATTCGTTCTTGTGTGTAACCGAATGTAACATTCTTAAATTCAATGGAATCAGAAAACGAATGTATTGGCAGTGCATTTGGTTTGTCAACGATTTTCGCATCAGCATTGATGATTTTCTCAATACGGTCGATGCCGGCTGCACCTTGCTTAATATTGTAGAATGCAGATGTGAACGATTTCGCAGGGCTTGCAATTTGTGTGAAAGCCAAAACGAATGCTATAAATGCTTCGGCGGACATGCCACCATCGTCCATAAGCACAAGTTTTCCACCGAAATAAATCGCTATGGAAAGAATTACCACAATCAAAAAGTCGGTGAGGGGATGGGCAAGGCTGTATTTACGGTTGGCGCGGTTTTGTTCACGGTAATGTGCGTCGCTTCGTGATTCAAATTGTTTGTGCATTTGCACAATACCATTGAAAATCTTTATAACCTTTAATCCAGATAGAGTCTCGTCAATGTACACCATAATATCGCCTTGCAGTTCCTGCGTGCGGTTGGTCGATTTTTTCAGACTTTTACCGATTTTTCCCGTCACGATACCCATAAATGGCAACAAAACAAACACCATCAATGTCATTTTGTAGCTAATTATCACAATACCAATGAAATACACTAAAATATATACAGGATTTTTTATTAGGTCAATGAACGAGTTCATACTATTACGAACAATAGTGATATCGGATGACATTCGCGACATAATATCGCCTTTTCGTTCATTCGTAAAGAAAAACACTGGCAATTGCAGAATCTTAAAATACGCAATATTATATATGTCACGTGGCACACCGTTCACAATCGGAATATTGAAATATTTGCCGAAATATTCCGCTGTGTCTTTCAAGAACGTGACGAAAACCAAAAACGCACATATAAATATGAGTGCCATTGATTTATCCCAACGTTCAATCACCAAAGTTAAATAGTAGTTGAGATAGAGGAGAAGCGTGTCCTTGCTCATCACAAACGTTTCCGGCAACTCGTGAACCTGTTGGGTGTTGTCGAACAACACATTTAAGAATGGAATGATGGCGGCAACCATACCAAATGAGAATATTGCCCCAAAAAGGTTGAAAAAGAATACTAAAACAAGATTTTTCTTATAATTAGAAAGGTATTTCCACAGTTTTTTAAAATCGCTCATAAAAGTTTTTTTGCAAAAATACGATTTTATACTAATACGCCAAGTTTTGTTGGTAATTCGTTCATATTTTCATTTGGTTGATAGGGATTTTCAAAATATTTTAGCACAGATATTTTTAGTGATAGATGCGAAGATTAGTTTTGTTTATAGCGTGTTTTGTTTTGACGCAAATTCTTGTTGCTCAAGATTTTATATTTCCAATGGATTTACGTCCCGTGTATTTGTCGGCGAATTTTGGAGAACTTCGTCCGAATCATTTTCATTCGGGACTGGATATGAAAACCGAAAAAGTTGAAGGAAAAATTGTACGTGCCGTCGATTCGGGTTTTGTTTCGAGGGTTCAAGTTACGCCAACAGGCTACGGCCATGTGTTGTACGTGGATCATCCAAGTGGCTATACTACAGTTTACGCACATCTAAAAGCATTTGATCCGCGAATTGATTCTATTGTAAGGGCTTATCAATATGAGAAAAAAGTTCATACGGTCAACATAACTCTTACTCCAGACCAAGTTCCGGTGGCAAAAGGCCAACAAATTGCTCTGTCGGGAAATACCGGTAGTTCAGGTGGGCCACATCTGCATTTTGAAATACGTAAAACCGAGAACCAACATGCCTTGAATCCAATGCTTTTTTATGATTTGAAGGATAATGTCCCACCAAAAATTTATCGGGTGGGCGTGTATCCAATGGATTCCAATAGTTTCGTGAACCACAAACAGCAAAAACAATTATTTGAAACTGTTTCCAAAGGAAATGGAGTGTACGAGCTGAAAGCTCCTGTAACAGTGTGGGGAAATATCGGCTTTTCCGTACAAGGTTTCGATTATATGCCAGAAATGACGAATGTATATGGTTTCTACACAACTACGTTGACGTGTAACGGTAAAACGCTCTATTCAAGAAAAATTGATGAAATTGACTTTGGCACCACGGCTGACATCAATAGTTTAATTGATTACGAAGAACGTTTGGCTTCGAAACGGAACTATGAACGAATGTTTAAGACCACAAACAACGAACTTGAAATTTACACAAAACTTGAAAATCAAGGTATCTACAAAACAACAGAGAATGAATTGGCCCAATGCGAGATACGGGCGACTGATTTTGTGGGAAACACGGCTGCGGTCACTATCAATTTAAAGCAACTTTACAACGATAGTATCGACGTGAAAACTTGTAAGAAGGTGCAAACATATAGTTGCGAAGATACCCTAATTTATACTGACGGTACATTTCAATTTAGAGCAAAGGAAAAAACGTTTTTCTCAGATTTCACGTTTGCGGTAAAAATCGATGATTCGAATGCGAAAAAACGCTATTATTCCAAACAGTATCAAATAATTACCGACCAGGTGATATTCAAAAAATCTGCGGAGATAATTATTCCATATTCGTTGCCTGATTCCTTGAAAGGAAAAGGAATTATTGAAAATTGTGGCCGAAAAACGCCTATCATGACGAAGTTCGACGACAATGGTTGTGCACATGCGTTTATAAAAACCGGCGGAAAATTCGCCGTTGTAGTCGATACGGTTGCACCAACCATAAAGATGACAATGGAAGATGGTGCCGATATGTCAGAAAAACCATACATATTATTTAAAATGGCCGACAATTATTCGGGCGTTGCGAAATATAATGCCTATATCGACGGACAGTGGCAGATTCTCGATTACGATGCCAAAAGTGGGGCAGTGTTCCTTTGGTTCGACGATTCCAGAATGGAGTTGCACAAAAATCATGTGGTGAAAATTGTATTAGAGGATTTGTGCCACAATATTCTGGAAAAGGAATACGTTTTTTATAGGTGATGTTGGGAATGAAATCTGAATTATTAACCTTTTAATTATAATTAATTATGGATAAATCAAAAATTATTTCAGCGGTACTGATTATGTGTGGATTAATCGGTATGGGATTCCTCTTAAAAATGGGAATCGACAATTTCTCAAAAAAAGATAACTACGTGTCTGTAAAAGGTCTTGCGGAACGTGAAGTTATGGCTGATAAAGTTACGTGGCCAATCACATTGAAGGATGTTGGCAACGATTTGCCAAGTTTGTACGAAACAATGTCGGCAAAAACAAATACAGTTCTGTCGTTCTTGAAAAAGAATGGTATTGACGAAGCGGAAATAAGTACTTCAGCAACAAACGTTTACGACCGTCAAGCAGAACGCTATGTTTCCGATTATGTACATACCCGTTACCAAGTTTCCAAGGTAATCACCGTATCTACGAATAAGGTTGATTTAGTTCGCAAATTACTCTCTTCGCAGGAAGAATTACTGAAACAAGGCGTTGCCATTGCTGTTGGTGATTCGTGGGAAGGCAATACAACCAAATTTGAATTTACAGGTTTGAACGATTTGAAACCGCAAATGATTGAAGAAGCCACTCAAAATGCCCGTGTGGTTGCCGAAAAATTCGCTTCGGATTCAAAATCAAATTTGGGTGGTATTAAATTCGCAAACCAAGGTCAATTCTCAATTTCCGACCGCGATGATAACACACCGTTTATAAAAACGATTCGTGTGGTAACAACAATCGATTATTATTTGAATTAGAATTTTTTGTAGTTTAATTACATATAATGGTAGGGGAGATTGCCTCTACCATTTTTTATATTTTATGGTTGATTTACTCTCAAATTGCAGGCTTTGTCCACATCAATGTTCCGTAAACCGAAATCAAGGCGAATTAGGTTTTTGTCGGCTTGATGCTGGACTACATATTGCAAATATCAGTCTGCATAAAGGTGAGGAGCCAATAGATGGAAGTGAACATGGCGTTTGCAATGTGTTTTTCTCGCATTGTAATTTACGTTGTGTGTATTGCCAAAATTATCAGATAAGTCAACAGCAGGCGGTTATTCCGACTGAAATCACAGATTATGAAACCGCAGTTGGACAAATTGTCTCAATCTTGCAGAAAAATGTTGATTTTCTTGGATTTGTGTCGCCCACAAGCCACATTCCCCACATGTTTAGAATCATAGAAATGGTTCATGCCAGAGGGTTTTATCCTAAAATAATATACAACACCAATGCGTACGAGACAGTGGAAACGTTACAACAAGTGGGGGAGGTCGTTGATATTTATTTGCCGGATTTTAAATATGCCAACGATGATTTAGGCAAACAACTTTCTGGTATTCAGAATTATAGCAAAATTGCAATTGCCGCAATTAAAGAAATGTATGCACAGAAAAAAACTGTGCTCAGCGACGAAAATCCAGCTCTCATCATTCGCCATCTGGTTTTGCCGAACCATGTGGAAAACAGTCTAAACGTACTGAAAATGATAGCCGAATGTTCCACAGATGTATTTGTGTCGCTTATGTCGCAGTATTTTCCTGTTTATAACGCACTGAACCACAAAGATATAAACCGCACGCTATCAACCAGCGAATACAATCGGGTGCTTGATGCACTGGATGAATTAGGATTTGAAAGAGGTTGGACGCAACTTTTAGAAAGTAATGATTATTACCAGCCAGATTTTTCAAAAGACAATCCTTTTAAAGAAGATTGACAACTTTATTGGGTATAAACAACTCAAATTCGTCTGTTGGATTTTTTGAGGACAATATTATGTTAAATAGAAAGTCATTAACTCTAATAATAAAATATACGAATTGAATACAAGAGTTGGATGTCTATTTTCTGCTGGTAAGAAATAAGACTCTTGAATTTGCATTTATATTCTGTACAATTATAAATAGGTAAACGGGAGAATTGACAGACAACAGGATTTTTTGAATGTTTATAGTTCAAAAAGTTTTCTTGTAAAAAAATCGCATTTTTTTTCGTTGGGCAAGATAATTATTCAAATAACCCGAAAATTTTGCCGAAAAAAATGGAGTATTTTTACAAATACAAAGATAATTGCCAAGAACGTTTAAAATTTCGCAAAAATATTCAAGGAGAATAATCCACGAAATTTTGCCATAAATCGCTACCAATATATTTGAAAAAAATCCATGAAAAATACGAAAGGTGACAGATGTGGAAAAAAGTCGTTTTTTTGCAAGCAATGTTGAAAAACAAGCCAAATATTCTCAAAAACGCCTAACCCCCTCTCTATACGGCAAAAACCACTTTTGTTCTATAATCAATATTATGTTAAATAAGTATATTTGAAAACCTCCTCCAGGATGAAGAACATATACAAACACATATTTAAATTGATTTAGGTGTTGTCTAGTCCTAAATAAGCGTTACAGTTTTATTAGACAAAAATAGTTATTTTTTAATCACCGTTGTTTAATTACAGCGGTGATTTGTTTTTATAATTTTTAATTGTTATCGCTTGTTGATTGTGCATCCATTCTGGAGTG
>JAFZOY010000136.1 GCA_017552705.1 Bacteroidales bacterium | reverse complement strand
GATGCGTACGCCAAATGAGATAATGGTTTCCACTAATGCGTTCGGAATGGGAATCGACAAGCCTGATGTACGGTTTGTGGTTCATCTCAACATTCCGGAATCTCTCGAAGCATATTTTCAGGAGGCGGGACGAGCTGGCCGTGACGAAAAAGATTCTCAGGCGTATTTGTTTTATAATCAAGGGGATATACAGAAACTAAAGGATAATTTTGAAAAGAAATATCCAAGCTTCCAAGTCATCCGCGACACGTATGATGCTCTTGGAAATTATTGCCAAGTGGGAATTGGTGAAGGCGAAGGTTCTGTGCACGACTTTGATCTAATTGATTTCTGTAAAAAATTCAACCTTGGCATAATCGAAACGATGAATGCCATAAAGCTGCTGGAGGAGGAGGAATTAATCGTGTCGTCGGATCCTGAAGAAACCAACTCCAAAGTGAAATTCGATTACGACCGAAATAGTTTGTACAAATTCCAAATTGAACATAAGGAGTTAGATCCGTTTATCAAATTCTTACTGCGGAATTGTACGGGCATTTTCTCTGATTTTGTGGCTATCAACGAAAATTATTTAGCTAAAATTGCAAATTGCTCGGTTGAGGTAATTAAAAATTATTTGAACTATTTACAGAAAATAGAGGTAATTACGTATTTGCCAGCCAAGCAAAATCCAATTGTTACATTCATCAGCAATCGTGTGGAGAAAAAATCCGTTCAGTTAAAAGAGCAATTTATATTGCAACGAAAAGAACGGCAACGTAAACGTTTAGAAGCTGTGATTCAATACGTTACAAATACATCAAAGTGCCGTTCGTCTCAACTGTTGGAATATTTTGGCGAAAAAGCTTCTGTCCGTTGTGGAAAATGTGATGTGTGTCAAACGCGCAACGAGGTGAACATTAGTTCATTGCAGTTCGATTATATCGTAGAAGACCTCAAAAAGTGCATTGGCACAACTCCTGCAACCATCGATGAAATTTACCAAAACACAACAATCAAAGACGAGCAACAGATTCTCAATGTGATAAAGTATCTTCTTGATAAACAAAAGATTCGCTATGTAGAAGGTGGGCGGTTAATTTGGAACAAAAATTAATTCTCGATACACAATATTCAATTATTGTGTGAAGTGTTTGTCCTTTCGTACGAGCGAAGTTTTAAGTATGATACGTATCCGGCAAGCGATGTGATAAGGAACAGAATTCCCGCGGCTGTTACGGCAAAGGCAAACGTGTATGTGTCGGTTAGCCAGCCAATGAACGGGCCAACAATTGAAAATCCCATACGAATCAACAAATCACGGACAGAAAGCACCGTGGCGCGGATTTCGGAGTCGCAATAATTCTGAATCAATTCTTTTAAAATCGGAGTGGCAAAACCACGCACAAAATAAAACAGAAATGCAAACGTAAGCGACACTGCGATAGACGGAATTCCAAATGCGAAATATCCCATTGGAATGAGAATCACCATTAGCAGAATCATTGTTTTTATGCCAAGTTTTCGTTCCAAAACATCGGAAAAAAACGAGGCAAGGGCTACCGTCAGGTTCAGCAAAACCCACACTATGGTGGTTTGAATTTCGGTAAACTTCGTTTCTACGAAAAAGGCCTGTACGGTCCATGCCATGGTGAGCGTGGCAATTCCTGTAACCGACGACATCAATGTTGTTCTGCTCAAACCTTTATGTTTGAACAACGCATACATACCAATATCGGCAACTTGTCGGAAAGATTTATGCAGCAACTTGTCGCGTGAAGGTTCCACCAAAAGCAACGCGGCGGGAATTGCCATCGATGCAATGAAAACCTGTACCCAAAACACGTCGTTGTACGAAAACATTGCGGCAATGGTGCCACCGAGCAGGGCAGCCGTGGTTTCCGCCAAGCAACCAAACGAAGTTACCCGTCCTTCATATTTTAAGTATCGTTCCTGATTCTGTGATTCTTTCAGGGAATCGTACAGCATAGCGGAATCTGTTCCCGAAATACAGCTATTTCCAATACCCATTATGGCTTCGGCAATAAAAAAAGCCCAGAAATTGTGGATAGTGGCATAGACCAAAAATCCTGAAGCGGAAAGCACGGTGCCAAGAACCAGAGTCTTTTTCCGTCCGATGACATCGGCAAAATATCCTGATGGAATTGCAAATAAGGCACTTGCAAACGAAAAAGCTGCTTGAATCAGAAACAGTTGTGTCGCATTTAAGTCGTTATCGGCATAGAACAAGCCAATAATCGGCATATAGAGCATAAACCATTTCGCACAGCGAATCACATATAGTTTCGGGATATTGCCGTCAACGCTCATTTTTCGACTTGCAAACGCTCTATATCGAGTGAAACTTGCTGAAAATTCAGTTTCCGTTTCTGTTGAGCCCGAAATTTCCGCATTTCTTCGCCTTTTGCACAACGTATGCCACGTTTGTGCATTTCCTTATTGCGGCTGATTTCTGTTTCGGGAAACGGTTTCTTAAAAAACAAAATGTTGATGCCTAAGGCAAGGAATGCCAAAGCCACCAACACTAACACTGCAAGAAACGTATATAACATACGGTTATTTATTTTTCACCATAACGGTGTCTATCATACCATATTCTTTTGCTTCGGCTGCCGTCATCCAATAATCGCGGTCGGAGTCGGCAGAGATTTTTTCGAAAGGATGACCTGTGTGGATAGCAAGAATATCGTAAAGTTCTTTTTTCAATTTTTGGATTTCCTTTACGGTGATTTCCATATCGGAAGCCTGTCCCTGTGCGCCACCAAGAGGTTGGTGAATCATAACACGAGAGTGGGTCAATGCCATACGTTTGCCTTTGGCTCCGCCGGCAAGCAATACAGCCGCCATAGAAGCCGCCATGCCGGTACAAATTGTAGCCACATCGGCGTTGATGTACTGCATCGTGTCGTAAATACCCAAACCAGCATACACCGAACCGCCCGGCGAGTTCAAATAAATTTGAATGTCTTTCGATGAATCAGCAGATTCCAAATACAGCAATTGTCCCTGCACAATATTTGCCACATATTCATCGATTGGCGAACCCAAAAATATGATTCTGTCCATCATCAATCGGGAAAAAATATCCATCGAAGCCACATTCAATTGTCGTTCTTCTATAATGGTGGGGGAGATGTAGCTACCTTCCATAGCCGACACATATTGGTCGAGTGCTAAACTATTGATTCCCAAATGTTTTGTTGCAAATTTTCTAAAATCGTTTTCCATATTATATTCTTAAAAGTCGTAACAAATATACCGAAAGACAATGAGTTGGCAAGTGGAAATGATGAAAAAATAAAAAGGGTAAGCAAAAGCCTACCCTTTTTACTGCTATAACGTTAAAAAATTATTTTGCGTCAACCATTTCGTTGAATTTTTCCAACGAAACTTCTTGCTCGTTCAATTTCACAGTTTCTTTGAAGAATGCGATCAATTTCTTTGACTCTTCCATTTCGTAGAGACGATTTACTTCGTCGCGGTTCTTCAAGATTTCTTGGCTCCATTGTTCAACCATTTTGTCTTCGGCATTCATCATACCGTATTGAGCCAATTGGAAACGAGTGTATTCTTTTGCGGCAGCTTTAACTTCGTCTGGAGAAACTTGTATATTGTTGTCCTTTACGAATTTGCCGCTAATCAATTGCCAACGGAGGTCTTCCATGAACAATGGGAATTCTTTGTCGATTTGTTCAGGAGAGATTTTTTCATTTTCCTTGTTTGCTTCAACAAGCCAACGTTTCAAAAATTCTTCCGGCAATTCAATTTTATTTGAATCCAACAATTTTTTCTTGAAATCAGCCAAGAATTTATAGTCGCTGTTCACAGCAAAATTTGTTTCGAAATCAGATTTGATGCGTGCGCGGAATTCTTCTTCGCTCTTCACAGCGTCTTTTCCAAACACTTTATCGAACAAATCTTGGTTAACTTCTGCTTTCGTGTAGCGTTTAATCGATTTCAATTCAAATTCGTAGTCAGCTTCCATAGCTTCCTTGTTCTCGATTTTAGCGCCAGTGAACAATTTTGTTTCTTCCTCGTCGTCGAACGCTTTTTTCGGGTTGAACACAACTTTGTCGCCTTTCTTGGCTGCTTTGAATTTTGCTAATTCTTTGTCGTTTTTGAAGCGAGTCAACAACAATGAACCTGTTTCTGTGCAAGTTTCTGCGCCAACGCATTTCAATGGACCAGCCACAAATTCAGTTCCTTCGATAGTGTCAACATCTTCTTGTTTGCCGAAACGACCGCAATATCCTTCGATGCGTTCGTCAATCATTTTATCGTCAACAGTGATTTTGTAGTAGTCAGCTTTGTTTTTCTTAGAAAGCTCGATGTTGATTTCTGGAGCCACAGCAACGTCGAACAAGAACTCAAAATCAGTGTCTTTGTCCCAATTTACTTCTTTTTGTTCTGCGTTTGGCAATGGTTCACCCAAAATGTGAAGTTTGTTTTCTTTGAAATAGTTTTGCAATGTTTCGGAAACCAATTTATTTACTTCGTCAACCACTGCATACTTACCGTACATTTGTTTCACCATACCCATTGGAACCGTACCTGGACGGAAACCTTTGATATTGGCTTTTTTACGATAATCTTTTAATACATTATTAACTTTTTCTGCGTAATCGGCTTGTGCAATCTGCACTTTCACAACCGACACCAAACCTTCACCTTGTTTTGTTACGTTCATTGTACAATATTATTAACTCATTAAAAAAAAACCGCTAACGAGAGCGGTAATTTTGTGCGGATAGGGGGACTCGAACCCACAAGCCTCGCGGCACCAGATCCTAAGTCTGGCGTGTCTACCAATTTCACCATATCCGCTTAGGGTGCACAAAAGTAGATATTTTTTTGAAATAACAATATGTTCAGTGCTTTTTTTTAGTAATAGTCTCGTATTCAATGGCACAGAGCCATTATTGGGGCGTGTTTGAGAAGTGTTTTACTATTTCGCCGGCAATGGTGAATCCGAATATTGCTGTGATGTGCGCTGTGGAGCCGTTGATTCGTTTTGATTCGCCGTTGATTTCCTGGACTTCGGAGCCTTCCAATGTTTGTTCTGTGCTGTAAACACACGGGAATTGTTTCGATGGAAGTTCTCCTTTTCTGATATTCTTTCTGATTCTGCGGGCAAACAAATCATATTGCACATCCCAAAATTCATCGACACGAATTTGTAACGGGTCAATTTTTAAAGCAGCCCCCATCGATGAAATAAAAAAAGCATCGGTTTTTGTTGCACGACGGATTAAATCCATTTTTGATTGCATACTGTCTATGCAATCTATAATCACATCATAATCAGATAATTGAAATGATTCAGCATTGGCTGGCGAATATACTTCGGAACGGATGCTGATTTGTACGTCGGGATTGATTTCCTCAAACCGTTCCTTTAAAACTTCCGTTTTCAGTTTTCCGATGGTTTTGCTTGTCGCAGGTAATTGTCGGTTGCAATTCGAAGCGGTAATCGTGTCGTAGTCCACAAGGGTTATATACCTGAAACCCGTGCGCACCAAACTTTCCACGCACCAACTTCCTACACCGCCAAGTCCGAAAATAATCACCCGAAGGTTTGAAAACCGTTCAAGTGTTTCGTGTCCAAGCACTAATTCCGCCCGATGGAATAACTCGCTGTTCAATGTGTAATGAAAAAATGTGTTCAGCAATTTACTGCTCATCTGCAAAATTCAGGTCGCAGTTTTTGTATTCATCGCTTTTTATGGAAATGAATATCTCTGATTTTTTGTTGCGCATCCAGCGGTTCAGCGTGTTCACTTTTTTCTGTTCCAATGCCATTTCTTTCACATCGGAATAATCGTCAATCAGCGTTGCCTTGTGTTCTTGCGATGCGTTAACCAATTTCAGAATCTTATATACTTGGGAACCTTTGTCGTCGTATGTCATAATTGGTTCCGAAATTTCGCCAGCCTTCATTGATTTAAGTGTGTACCACGTTGTTGGTTCTATCATTTCCGCCTGGAATTGTGGCGTGCCGGTATAAGGATTCATAGCCAAACCGCCATTGTTTTTTGTTTTTTCGTCAACGGAATATTTCACTGCCGCTTGTTCAAACGTAAGGGAGTCGCCAATAGCCTTGCGCACGCTGTCGGCTTTCGAGAATGCTTTTTGCATCTCGGCTACCGAGATTTGCGGTTTCAGAAGAATATGTTTCAGTTTCGCCTTTTCGCCTTTGAGTTCAACCATTTGTATGATATGGTAGCCAAAGTCTGTTTTTACCACACGCGAAATTTCGCCTTCTTTCAGTCGGAATGCCACTGCCGCGAACTCAGGCACAAGTTCGCCACGTGAAAGATAATCGCCAAGCAGTCCGCCCATCTTAGCCGACTCGGTGTCGTCGCTGTACAGAATGGCAAGTTTCGAGAAATTTTCGCCGTTGATTGCCCGTTCGCGGATTTCCTCAAGTTTTTTACGGAGCGCTTTGTCGGCTTCGGCGGAAACAATCGGACGAATCACTATCTGGGCGTATTCGTAGCGTGTCGGGAGCACAGGCATACTGTCTTTATGCGATTCATAAAATACTCTGACTTCGTTTGGTGAAACTTCAACTTCGCCAATAATGGAATTTTGAACCTTTTGTGCCAATAGTTGGTCTTTGATGACTGGTTTCCAGTCGTTTCTGATTTCCAATTCGCTTTTTCCATAGAATGATTCCAATTGTGCTAAACCGCCTTTCGTACCTGAAATCATGCGGATTCTACGGTCAATTTCGGAATTCACTTCGTTGTCGGAAACTTCCACACTGTCGATTTTCGATTGGTCAACCAAAAGCTTTTGCATCACCATTTCCTTGAAGATGCTGCATTTGTCGGATTTCTCGCCTTGTTGTTCAAGCAGAAGTTGTTGATTCTCAACGTCGGATTGTTTTATCATATCGTCGCCAACCACAACAATAATTTGGTCAAGCACTTGTGCGAATGACATCAATGTGGTGGAAAAAATACACGCAATAACTATTGCTAATTTTCTGATATTCATTTGTTCCTTTTTTAATAAAATACTTCAAATTGATTTTTGTGCAACGCATCCTGATAGACTTTATTGCGCATATTCTTGAGCAATTCCACTTTACGTGACTGCAACAGGATTTTTGCGATTTTATCGTGGGCAAACTGCACCGGCATTGGATTCCCGGCAGAAATTTGCTCTGTGATTTTCAGGTAATACACATTCGCCGTGTCAACAAATTTCTCGTATTTACCAACGTTCAGTTTCTCGCTCCGCACATCGAATGGAAGTTCTTGGCGCACAGCGGCAATGTCAACCCATTGGTCGGAGAACGAAAATTTTTGGCAATATCTGAAACAATAATCTTTCAAATCGTCGATGTCGTATCCTTTTCTTGCAAAAATAATCTTTTCCACGTTAGCAATCTCTGTTTTTTTCTGCAAAGGGAATACAATCAATATTGCTTTCACAACAGGTCGTTCGAGCAAATACTCGTTTTTGTGTTCCGCGTAGTAAGCATCTATTTCCTTTTGAGGAATTAAAGTGTCGAGTTTTTGTTGTAGGAACAATTGCTCGTATGTGTTGATAAACAACTCTTTACGGAATAAATCAACTTGCTTTGCCAATACGCTGTCCCTATCGCGCACATTGTCAATCGCTTTCTCGTAGAGCACGGTTGTGCGTAGCCAGTTTTCCACGTAACTTTTCACAAACGTGATGCTGTCCTCTTGCGAAAGCGAAATTGGCATACCGTCGAGAACTTCACTTTTCATGAGCACTTGCGTGCTGGTGCGTGCAATTATTTCATCGTTGTTTTCCTCTTGCTGTTTGCACGCTGTCAGTGCCAATATGAAAACCAATGCTAATCCAATATTTCTCATTATAAATGTTTTTTTAATTCGTTGGCTACTGTACGGTTGATTGTGACTGTATGGCGTTTCTTCAGTGCTTTCACCCATTGTTCCTCAACCTGTCGCTGATAATCAATCAGCAACTGTTCTTTGGCTTCCTTCATTGTAAGTTGGCGGCTGCCAAAGTAATAATAAGTCACCGTAATTGTATTGTTTTCGACCAAAATCTTATCACTGATACCTTTTAGTTCTTTTGCAAATGCCATTTTCCCTTCGTCGTCTTCTTCAAGAAGAGTGATGGTCATAAGAACATCCTCGGGATGTCGTAATATTTTATCTTGTACGTCAACAGAAACGGCATTGGGATTTTTCGACGCAATTGTATTGATTATATACATCTGAGGCGTTCCTTTTTGTTCATAGTAGGCAATCTTGTCGGCATCTTTCACTTTAGCGCCATTATACCACAAATCTTGTTGGTTCAACAATTTCATAACCTTAGCAACCGTTTTCTCATTGTCACAAGTAAACGTAACACTCTCGCGACGTGGTTCCGTCATATATTGTTCCTTATGCTGATTATAATAAAACTTCATGCCAACCGTGTCTTCCTCTGCATAACGGAACACTTCACGATTCATCAATTCATACACAATCATACCGTCGTGATATTCCTGCATGGTGTATTGGAATTCCTTGTCGTTTTCCTCCATATTTTTCATTGTTGCCAATTCCACCCGACGTTTTACATAGTTATCAAAGCGAATGCGCACAAGCATATCCTTGTCGTACACGTCGTTAAGGCGATTTTTCTGGATTGCCTGCAGATATTCAAAGAATTCACGTACTCCATATCTATAGCCGTTCAACTCAAATAAGGGTGCGTCTTCAACAACAGGGGCTGTCCATTTTCCAAGTAAAATCGACGCATCGACGAATTGCAGGCACCATTCCAATGTTGCCGGGTACGGTTTATACGACAGGTCGCGTTTCATGTTTTCCAGATACTCGTTTTCAATCACCGTATTTCGTGTTCGGTCAGCTTCGATTCGTTCTCTGAAATTATCCTTATAGAACTCAAAACTTTGCAACGGAAGTGCCCAACGGCGTTTTATTATGGCATAGCCATAGGGTAATTTTATGGGAGCCGAATAATCGCCATCGTTTTCCAAGGCAAACATTGTTTCCTTCAATTCGCGACTATACGGCATTCCGTTGTCAATCAAACCCAACACACCTTTTGTTTCACGAAGTTGTGGATTCAAATTATAGCGATTGCTCAACGTATCGAACGGCATGCCCTGCTGCAACTGGGCATAAACCGTGTCTATCGTTGATTTTGCCTCAAGCCACCCTTGTTCGTCGTCGGTTTGTGGATAAATCATAATAATAGCCGCATCGACAGCACCTTTTGTCGGTCGTTTTTGCAAAACAAGAATAAGATACCAACCTTCGGCAGTACGGACCGTCACCATGTTTCCAACCTTGGTGTTATACACTGCTTCTTCGTATTCATACGGCGAAACCATAGCCGTTATAAAGCCAACATTTCCATCATATTCCTTACTCAAATTATCGTCGGAATACTCTTGTACGCATTTTTTAAATGTATAATCTGGTAGAGTTGCCGCATCATATATTTCACTCCGAATTGCATGAATTTTCTCTTCAGCCGCCCTTTTTGCAGAGGGAGAATCGTATATGTTTGATTTTACAAAAATATGAGATACCTCGTAATCCCAGTGCAGACGGTCGTATTCCATCTTCACCATCTTGTCGAGTTTTTCTTCCGCCCCTTGGTACATACGATTGTGAGCGGTGATTTTCAGGTATTTGAAAAAATCGTCGCGAAAAGCCTTGGTTGTGTCAAGTTGCATTTGTTCCGCCTCGGCGACTTTCATCCGATATTCCACGAATTTGTTGAGATAGGAGTCAACGCCGGTTGAATCGTCGGTTTCGTATGAAGTATATTTTGTGTAGAACCATACAAAATCCCGTGTTGTGTACGAAACAGTGTCGATTGTCACAATGGTGTCGGACATTAAAGATTCAGGAATCGGGGGCACTGGTTGCGAGAAAATTGCCAACGGCAACGTACAAACAATCAGGACAAATACCACGTATTTTTTCATCTGAATCTTTTTTGCTTATCAGTGTGTTTTGTTTGTGGCAAATATACGAGCTTTTTTTGTATAAATACGCAATCCTCAATGCATAATTCTAATGCGTTCTTGCTTTGCTCGAAGAGATGTAACAGGTACAAAAATAAAAAAGGGCGAAATTTCTCGCCCTTTCTTAAATCATTATACCGTCTGTTCCACGTTCCACACGAACGCCCTGATACCGACTTCGGTGTTTCGTTTGTCGAGTTTTTTCACCAGGGTGAGGATTGGCTCAACTTTGTCGTCTTCAACTATGGAAATGACGGCGGAGTTCATTTCTGGCCACGTGTGGGTGCCTCGGTGCGGGTCGCCGTCCTTGCTGCCGCGTCCTTGCACGTCTTCCCAAAATGTGAACCCACGTGCTCCGCAAGTGTCAAGTATATATTCCACACGTTCCGTATTTGCTTGGTTGAATGTTATGAATACTGCTTTCATAGTTCTATCTTTTAGTTTTGGTTATTGTTGTCTTGTTCGTTTTCTTCCAGTTCTATATTCATGAATACGAACGATTTACGAACTTCTTCCTCTTTTTCGCGTTCGCTTCCTTTCGACATAATTCCGTAAAGTACAGGTACCACAATCAGGGTTACAAACGTTGATACAAGCAAACCGCCTATAACCACGTAACCCATCGTGTTCCACAACTCGGAACCTTCGCTTCGGCTCAATGCCATTGGCAACATACCAAGAGCAGTCGTCAAGGCGGTCATCATTACCGGACGAAGACGTGACTGACCTGAAAGTGCGATTGCCTCAGACAATTCATAGCCGCGGTCACGCATCAAGTTGATGTAGTCAACAAGCACGATACCGTTCTTCACCACAATACCAATCAACAGAATCACACCAAGCATACCAACCATATCGAGGTTTTCGCCCGTTACAAGCAATGCGGCAATCACACCCGACAATGCGAACGGAATCGCCATCATAATGATGAACGGATGCTTGAACGATTCAAACTGCGATGCCATCACAATGTAAACCAACAACATAATCAACATTGCCAATAATCCCATGTCGGCAAACGATTCCTGCTGGTCTTCGTAACTACCACCCACGTTGCAGGTTACACCTTGTGGAATGTCCATCTTGTCGATTTCCTTCTGTATGTTTTCAGCCAACACGCTCAATGGAGTGTTGTATGGCGTAACCGACACAGTTACAACACGTTGACGGTTCTTTCTCATAATTTCTGGCGGACACCAATATTCCTTGATTTCGGCAAGTTCGTTCAACTTGATTTGTTGCCCTGTCGATGTCATAAATGTCAGATTTTCAATGTCGGTAATACTGCTACGATATTCTTCTTTCAGGCGGACAATAATATTGTATTCCTCGCCGTCTTCTTTGAAGAAACCTGCCGTCATACCATAGATGCGGTAGCGCACA
The DNA here is from genome assembly GCA_017552705.1 of Bacteroidales bacterium. Classification (GTDB taxonomy): domain Bacteria; phylum Bacteroidota; class Bacteroidia; order Bacteroidales; family UBA1715; genus UBA1715. Next base: position 32,565 of record JAFZOY010000136.1, on the reverse strand, counting down.
TTTGCCGCAACGGTAGCGGAATTCAAGCCATGGCGGGCAAGTTTTTCCTTGTCGAACACGATTTGCAGTTCCGCACGGTCTTCTTTACGGTCAATCTTAATGTCGCGTGCGCCTTCCACATTGGCCTGCATTGCACGTTTCAAGTTGAGCGCCGTATTCATTGTCTTATCGAAGTCAAAACCGTATATTTCAACGCTGATGCTGTTTCCGCCCATGCTTATGCCGCCGGAGCCCACAATGCAGTTGATGATTTCAGGATATTTCTTGAATTCCTGACGAACTTGTTCCTCAATCTCGAAGATAGTTCTGTCGGTTTTTCTTTCGTATTTCTTCGTGGCTCTCACACGCATATTGATGGTAATGTTGTCGGTTGAGGTGAACAGCGCCGCAATACCAGCGTCGTCGTTGGAACCCGCCGTGGTTGAAACCATTACGAAATCTTCGCCCAACACTTCACGAATAGTCTCTTCGGCTTTGCGTGCCGTTTCCAATGTTTCTTCAAGACGTGTACCACGTTGCAGTTCTATTGTCACTTCAAAACGACCTTCGTCCTGGTCTTTCATGAAGTCCATACCGATTTTCCCCATAAACAAAGGAATCATAGAGATTACGAAGAACGCAACAGCAACGAAAATCGTTGTTTTCTTGTGACGCAGGCAAGCACGCAAAACGCGGGCGTACCATGCTTCCACCGCTTCGAAAATTCGTTCCACGAATCCCCATATCGTATTTTTTTTCTTTTCTTGTTCTTGTTTTTCTGCCGCAACTTTTTCGGCGATGGTCATATATACCGTCTTGCCTTTCAAAATTTTCGACGACATCATTGGTGTCAACGAAATGGCGATGGTTGTTGAGGTACAAACCACAATCGTCACAATCCAACCCAATTCCTTGAACAAGATACCGGCAATACCGCTCAACATTGTCAGAGGAACGAATACCACCACGATTACCAACGTGGTCGCGATAACCGAAGTCCACACTTCGTTGGTTGCATAAATTGATGCCTCACGCGGACTTGAGCCTCGGTCGATGTGTTTCGAGATGTTTTCCAACACCACAATCGCGTCGTCCACAACCATACCGATTGCCACCGAAAGCGAAGCTAACGATATGATATTCAATGAACTATCAGCACCGAGCAAGTAGATGAACGCCGTCAACAATGAGATAGGTATGGTGATACCGATGATGAGCGTCGTTCTCCACGTTCCCAGGAAGAACCAAACCACCAAAACTACGAACAACAAAGCGTACATAACCGATTCCTCCAATGAGTTGATGGCATTTTCAATTTCCTCGGAACCATCACGAATAAGGTGTACCTGAATGTCGGGTGGTAAAGTTTTCTTGATTTTCTCCATTTCTTTGCGCACCTGGCGACAGATTTCCACTGTGTTCGCACCAGTTTGCTTTGAAATTGTCAGACGGGCACCGTCAACACCGTTGATTTTTTCGTCAAGTGTCACGTCCTTGATAGTATCGCGGACAGTGGCAAGGTCGCGGACAAACACCTGTTTGCCGTCGGGCGTGGTCATTACCACGATGTTGTTGATTTCGGAACTCTCCTTGTATTCGCTTTCAACACGAAGTTGGTACTGTTCCTTACCCATTTTCACCGTACCCGATGCAAGGTTGAAGTTGTTGGAGCTGATAGCGCTACCGACAGCCTCAACGTTCAAGTTGTATGCTTCGAGTTGTTTCGGGTCAAGGTCAACGTAAATGTAGCGTTCGGGAGCACCCGACACGTTCAAGTTACCGATACCGTCGATACGGTTCAGCACGTTGGTCACATTTTCTTCCAGAATCTTGTCAAGTCCTGAATAACTTTCATTTGCTGTGAAACCATAAATGAGAATCGGCATCGCGCTTGTATTCAATTTCAGGATGGTTGGACGGCTTACTCCGTCGGGAAGGTTGTCATATACCAAATCGACGTACGAACGAATGTCGTTCAAAGCCTCGTCAATATTGGAACCCCACTCAAACTCCATCGTCACCATCGAAAGGTTGTCCTTCGACGTTGAATAGAGGTCTTTCAAACCGTCAACCGAGTTGAGGGCGTTTTCTATAATTTTGGTAACGTTTGTCTCTATTTCGCTGGCGTTAGCTCCTGGATATGAAGTCATTACCGTAACATACGGAGGATCCATTTCAGGAAGTTGGTCGATAGGCAATTTCTTGTATGAGAAAATACCCAAAATCACCACTGCCACGAAGATGAGCGCTGTGGTGATAGGTTTGTTTATGGCGGTCTTGTAAATCATAGTCTTTCCTTTTTAACTATTCTGTGATTTCAATTGGCGTTCCGTCAACCAAGCGGGCTTGTCCCGTGGTGATGAGCTGCATACCTTTCTTCAGTTCGTTTGATTCAAGTTCCACTTGGTCGTCAAAACGTTGACCGAGTGTTACGGCAATTCGTTTAGCAATGCCGTTGTCGTTCACAAACACGTAGCGTTCGTTCGATCCCTGTAATTTCATTACGGCGTTGTAAGGAACAACTATGGCGTTGATTTGTCCCAGTGCCAATGAAGTGTGGGCGTACATTCCCGGACGAAGTTCTTCGCTTGCGTTAGGAATCTTGATTTTCAACTTAAACGTGTGAGTCGTTGCGTCAAGGGTAGGATAGATGACTTCAACCACACCTTCGAATTTCTTGTTAGGGTAGATGTCGCACACCACATCAACTTTCATTCCCTCTTTTATAATTGGGAAATACGTTTCAGGTACGTTGATAAACGCCTTCAATGTTTTGATTTGCGTAAGCACCAAAATAGGCATTCCCGAATATAGTTCGCCGTTTTCAAAGTTACGGGCAGAAATCACACCGTCGAAATCAGCTTTCACAAATGTGTTTTTCGTAAGAAAATCAAGACTTTGTTTTGCTTGGTCGTAGCCCAATTTTGTTTGGTCGTAAACCTGTTGGCTCACGTTGCCGCTTTGTTTCAGGGCTTCCACACGTTTCATTTCCGTCTCTAAATTCGCTACATTCAATTTTGTAGTAATATATTGTTGTTGGTCCATAGTGACAAGACTCTGACCACGACGAACTTTGTCGCCTACTTCCACGTGGATTTTCTCGATATGACCAGTCACCGAAGGTGCCACATTCATTGTTTCGTAACCTTCGAGGGTTGTGGTAAGGTCAAGGTTTTTTGCAATTGTTTGTTCTTGCAGCGTAAAAACCTTTACAACTTCTTTTTGTACAACAGAATCATTTTCAGCATTTTGTGCCGTTTCCCCTTTTTGACCGCAGCTAACCATTGCCAATGCTGCGAATGCGAGTACTGTGTTTCTTACAATCTTTTTCATATCCTAAATTCCCTTTATTTCGTTATTTATTAAGTAAATCTTCCAATTCAACTTTTGCGGTGATTAACTGCAACATAGCGTTGATGTAACTGCTTTGGGCCGACACCAAATTGGTGCTTGCGTTGGTTACTTCAAGGCTTGAAGCTGCGCCGTGCTCAAATTTTATCGCCATATTTTCAAACACCCGTTTCGTCACGTCGAGATTGCTTTGCTGCGTTTGAAATGTTTCGTATGCCGACGTCAAGTTGTAGCGAAGTTGCTTGTCTTGAATGAGCAAACCGTCTTTTGTTGTCTCAAACGAATTTTGTGTTTTGTTATACGAAATCTTCGCCTCTTTCACGTTGCTCATTCGTTGCCAACTTTTCCAGATAGGAATGCTCACCGAAACGCCAACAACGTTTGGAGGAGTCATATCCATAGTTTTTTCGTCACTGAAATAGTGCTTGTTGCTGTATTGATAGTATGCACTCAGCGTTGGCAAAAACGACACTTCTTCGGCAAGGACTTGTTTTTTCGACAGCTCAAGATTTTTGTTCAGCAACTGGTAGTTGTAGTTGCTGTCGAGTTCAAATTGCGTGTTGAGCAATTCCATTGCCGAATCAACATTAAGCAAGTTTTCTATCTTTTCGGTCAAATTGATTTTCGTGGAAACATCGCAACCCAATTGAAGAATGAGCGAATTGTAAAGCATTTCCAACGAACGTTTTGTTGAATTTATGCTTGTTTGCATTGTAGCCACTTGCACAAGAAGTTGGTCGGCTGTGGTTTGTTCCGCAACACCTATTTTTACGGAATTTTCAGTCATTTCGTGCAGTTTCTTCAAGTTTTCAAGATTTTGGTCAAGCAAATCAACCGTTGATTCCATTGCAAGAATCGACATATAAATTGTTGTCACGCTTGAATTTATGTCGCGTTCACTTTTTTTCAGCGAAATGTCCGACATTTCTATGGCGATTTTCTGCATCTGCATACCTACGATTTGCGAGCCGGTGAGAGCAACCGAAGCCGTCAATCCAAGTGTCCCGTAAGGTGGCATGGCGATTTTCATTCCCATCATTTCCATTTCGTAGCCCAGCATATTGTTGTAGTCGTACGAAGCCGACAATTGCGGAAGCATTGTAGATATTGTCTGCCAGCGGTTTGCTTCGGCAATTCGCACGTCAAGCGAAGCATTTTGGAGCGTTCTATTGTGCGACACGGCATATTGTTTCGCCTCGTCGAGCGAAAGACTCAGTTCGCTGTCCTGCGCGAATGCCGATGACACAAGGGTTACAAACGCAATTACAATTAGAGCATTCTTTTTCATCACTACTGTTATTTTTCGTGTGCAAATGTACATACTTCGTCCACATTTCAAATACTAAATGGATAAACATTGTATTTCTATAGATTTATTTGCTACCAAAATCGCCTTTAAGTCTTTTTATATCGGCATCAAGTTCCTTTATGCTTTCGAAATGTTCAATTTCCCGTTGGGCATTTTTATATTTGTTATATTCGATTTCGGCTTTTTCGATTGCCATTTGATGTGAAATTTTCCCCGCATCCTGTAAAATGGATTTACGGTTCATTGCCAAAACCATTTTTAAGTGTTCCACCCAATCTTTCATATACATTGGTATATGCGATTCTGCCTGTGCTTCGGCAAAAGCAAGGAATTGTTCAACAATAAGTTTGAGAATCTTCATCTCATTTTCATTCAAATAATTCTTTCCGATAACCACATCGGATTTAAGAATTTTTCCAATGCTCTCTGTTGAAGTAAGCCCCATCATAGGCAAAGATGCATTTGCTCTATAATAAATCAATTCTGCCGCGGTTTTACCGCTTACAGCCCACAATAGTTTATTTTGCACTTCGCTAAAAAAACGCAAGGTCATTTCATCCGACGGGTCATAATCAATACTGGTCTTGTATATGTCCTTTATCTGTTGGTAAAACACACGTTCCGAAAGGCGTATTTCGCGAATACGGTCAAGCAAATCCTTAAAATAGTTCATTGAATTTCCTTTTTTGAAACGCTCATCGTTCAATGCCACACCTTTTATAATATAATCGCGAAGCCGTTGTGTCGCCCATATTCTGAACAAAGTTCCCTGCCGTGATTTTACACGGTAACCAACAGAAATAATAACATCAAGATTATAAAAATTTGTCTCATGAGATTGCTCTAACCCCTGTACAGCACCATGTTGAGTGGTTGTTCGGAATTTCCGAACAACCACTTTTTCACTCAGTTCACCTTCTTCAAAAATATGTTTTATATGTTCACTGATAGTTGCTTTTGTTTTTCCAAAAAGTACGCACAACTGATTTTGCGAAAGCCAAACCGTTTCGTCTTGAAACAATACATCAACTTTAACATTGCCATCTTCCGATTGATAGATGACAATCTCATCGTTTTGTGGAACTACTTCATTGTTCATTGTAATGCTTTTTCATCTTGTTCTTTGCAAAAATACAAAAGATTTCAATATAAGCATATTCACTGGCTATTTGTTTATTGAGAAAAATATAAAAATCTAACGGTTAAAATCGTACCTATATAAATAATTTTTGTACTTTTGAACCTCGTTTGTTGGAAAGCAAACGTGTAACTTTTTGTTGTACATATTAGTCTTGCTAAAGATAAGAAACTAAAGAAAATGAAATATAGATTTTTAGCTCTTTGTGGCTCGGTTTTATTGAGTTTGTGCGTCTTCGCACAAAATGAAGTGACAGTTCATATAAACTCTGGAAATCCTCGTTTCCCATTCCCTCAATTTCTTGCGTATGAATATGGTGATTCCCATTACCTCGACAATTTGGGTACGAAAAACCCCGAAGGTGTTGTGCATGCGGAAATGGAGCAGGATATTCGCGATGCGTACCAAATTTTTGCGAATGAGTGGACTTATACTGGCGACCGGGTAAGCGGTGTGCGCTACATCCGTGGTAACTTGGGCTGTCCGTACGACTGCCGTGAAGGTGATGGATATTCTCTTTTGGCTGCCGCAATTATGGCCGACAAAACCTCATTCGATGGCTTGTGGATGTGCGTCCACGACAAATCACGTGTGAAACAGCCTCGCTATATTGATGGGGTTGTGCTTGAAAACGGATATCAATATGGAGATTTTTCATTGAAAGATAACCAGGATGCCGCAACCGACGGTGACGTTGATATTGCGTTGGCGTTGTATGTGGCTTGGATGCAATGGGGTGATTATATGGGCGTAAACGATTCCCGTGGAAATCCTATTTCGTACAAAAAAGAATTGATGGATGTGTTGAAAGGTTTCATGCACTTGCAGACACGTTTTCCAAGCGATGGCGAGCCTCGCCGATATTTGTCGGGTGAAATTGGATTGGATGGTTATTTGAAGAATGGTAACACATGGTCGGAAGCGACGAACTATGTTACGCAAAATCCTATGACGGTTGACGGCGTTCGTATGACTCCGGAATTTGCTGGTCCGTGTAATGTTCACACCGATTACCTCGCTCCTGCATATTTCCGTGAATTTTATGAATTGTTGGAAAAAGAACAACCAAGCGATGTTTCTGAATTTGAACGAAACCAGTTCAAACGCTGTGAGGCTTCGTGCGACTGGATGGTAGGAAACTGGATTTCGCAAAATGCGAAGAATATATTTGTCGGTGAGGAAGCAAAAGTGAACGGCACAAGCATCACACTTATGGCAGGAAACCAAGGTGGTCGTTTCCGTTCAGTTTGGCGTACGGCGTTGAACTATGTATGGCACGGAAATCCTTCGTACACATGGGATCCAGCAAGTCATACGGTGAAAGATGGTGCCAACACGTATGAATACGATGGTGCAGTGCGTTACTCGCAATTTATGAACGATCCGCAAGGTTGGAATAATTCCAATTGTACCAAATTTGGTGGCGGTCCGAAAGTTACGTATAAAGGTCCAGGTACATTGCACTGGGATATTGAACCAAATGGTGGATTCCCATCAAGTGAGTTCATTTTCAACTGGATTGCAGGTTGTGGTACAATGTCGGCATTGTCGGCCGAAGATTTGGAGTTGCTGGGCGTTTTGTACAGAACGTGCGTGATAGAATGGGATATTACAACAGGTGGCGATGGCTATCTGTCGTCAGTTCCGCATTATTTTCATGGTTGGTTCCGTTTGCTCGGTATGTTGACGGCTACAGGTAACCACATTGCTCCAAGTAAAATGCTGCCAAAGGCAAATATGAAGATTTACCGTGCGGTACAAGATAGTTTGTCGTTTGCCTACACGGGCGACGTGTTCTCTTATATCTTGGACTATAGAAACTACGGCTCTGTTGATGCCGAAAATGTAAAGATTGTGGAACATGTTCCCGATGATTTCATTTTTGTGAGTGCTGAAAAAGGTGGCGTGTATGATGCGGTAACACACACGGTTACATGGAATTTGGGTACAGTGCCAGGATTCCAGACAGGTGGACTTGATGTAACGAAAGGAAGTGTTTCCTATTCGGTGAAGGTAGGTCCGAAGGCGGCTGGACGCTATTGTACAACGGCTGAAATCTCTTGTTCCAACGGTTTTGGCTGGACAAGCAACGAATATCCAAACTATATCACTCCAACCATGCAACGTAACTGTGTGGATGTGATTATGCGTTCGTTGATTATCGAGAAAGAAGCAAATTTGGAAGAAACCAATCCGAATGGTACGGTTACATACACCATCAATTTTGAAAACTCCTCAAAAGCAGGTTGGTTGGACGGTGGTCGCCCACGTGTGAACATCGCGTTCTCCAACACGTTGGATGGTTCGCAAAACTGGTTGCGTTTCCGTTTGTACAACGATGCTATTGAACCATATATCAATTACGGAAACTATCGAATTTCGTATTATTTGTACGATGCAAGTTTGAAGTGTTTGTCGGGAGAGCCAGATTGCTCAGCTGGTTGGGCATGGTACACTGCCGTTTATGAGGGAAAACGAACTTCGAATGATAAGGTTAGCGTGAGCCACGAAAAAGTTGTGGAAGGTTCCGACGATTATGGAAAATGGAATCAACGTATGATTATCCAGTTTGCACCGTTGTTGGTAACCATTACTGGACATTTGAGTAATTATTATGGTATGGGGTCACGTATCCACCGAGGTGGAACGGAGCCGTTGCGTTTGTTCGGTTATTTATACCCAAGTGACTGGAGTACACCAAATTATCGTGATGACTGGTCGTGGAATTCCAATGCCACTGGAGCGGAAGATGGCGCATATTTCCCTGTAACGCCAAGTTGGCAACGTATTGACCAAGTAACGGGAAAATCAATTGAAACACCTGTAAATGAATACATTCCGTCGGTATGTGATGTGCCGCCACACACAATTCCTAACATTTTGGTTGAGGAATATGACGGCTATGTATGGCGTCGTATTTTGGGAACAGGACCTATGGCAGGCCGCGATATGTATAATGTGGTGGTTTGCGACACATTGCCAAAAGGTTTGACGTTCGTTGAATTCAAAACAGCCTGTCCGTTGGCGGCGTTTGGAGCAAATATGACAACGAAAAAGGCTTCTGATGGTCGTGATATTGTTGTGTGGACAATTCCGGCTATGCAAATCAAGCAAAAGGGAACCATTAAATACACGGCTGTGGCGAAATTCCCATCGGGAAAATCCTGCCAGACCGACGATGAAATCATTGACAATGTGGCGTGGATTTATGCCGATATGAACTCGCCTGTCGGCGATACGGCAACCATCACGGTTACCTGTGCGAAAGTTCCCGAGCCAATTATTCCAACCACGTTGACCAAAACTCCCGACTCAAAGATTGTTTCGGTTGGCGATGAAATTACCTACACGTTGGAATACGAACAAACACATGGTTTCATAACTGATAATGCAGGGCAGAACTCAAGTGATTGGTCGGGAGGAAGTGTAAGCAATGGTACTGTTTCTGTTGCCACAAACACTACTGCGACATATAGTCTTTCCAAATCTAAGGACATTTATGTTGAAGCTACTTGTAATCTTGCTTCGTATGCTTCAATTTATATGTTTTTCAGGGATAATGTCCGTTTGTGGTTGAAGGTGGATAATGGTTTGTTGTTGAATTGTGAAAACAACAGCTCCAATAAAATGTTGGCGAACGATGCAAAAATCTTGGGAGTTTCGTCACCATTCCGTATTGCCGTTGAACTTCGCAATAACATAATGCGTGTGTGGGTTGGCGGAAGTTCAGTCGATACTTCGGAATCGGCGGCGGTAACATTTGAAAATATTTCCACCGCACAAGGTAATTTTGGATTTAAAAATAGTGACTGGGGAAGCCACTCGTTCTCAAAAATCCACGTTCACACCGACAATGCCTACAATTTGTCGATTGTAGATGAGTTGCCAAGTGAACTGACCTATGTTTCAAGTTCCAACAGTGGTGCGAAATCGGGCGACAAGATTACGTGGACATTCGAACAAGGACTGAATAATCCGATACCATTTGGAAAAAAATATAAGGTGACGGTAACTGCAAAAGTAAATTCCTGCAACGGAAAAATCATCAACGAGGCTCACGTGAATCTGCTTGGTCACGCCGAGAATGAAATCCGTGCACAGGCAATCGTGGAATGTGGTAATAATATGCCCGATCCGCCAATTGTGGATGATGTTACCTATTGCCAAGGCGACGATGCCGATGAGTTGACAGCCGTGGGTGACAATCTACAATGGTATGCGTCGAATAAAACAACGAAATTAGCGTCTGCCCCAACACCATCGACTACCGATGCGGGAACAACTACCTACTATGTAACGCAAACGGTTGACGGCGTGGAAAGTTCCAAGGCTCCGTTGTCGGTAGTGGTAAATCCAAAACCAAGCAAACCGACTATTTCAGCAAATAGCCCAGTGTGTGCAGGCGAGGAACTTACTATTTCTACTTTGTCGATGCAGAATGCAACTTATAAGTGGACTGGTCCGAATGGATTCACTTCAACGAATGTGGGCAACACAATTTCTTCGGCTTCGGTTTCCGATGCGGGAGAATATTCGGTTGTGGTTACTTCGGAATTTGGTTGCGTGAGCGACGAGGCTACTAAAGATGTTGTGGTTAATCCGGTGCCGGATAAACCAGAGGCAAAAACGTCTATATTATATTGTAAAGGTCAAACTGCGGAAACGTTGACGGCTACAGGTACTAATCTACAATGGTATTCTTCTACTTCAACCGTACTGACCGAGGCTCCGACACCCGCCACAAATGTGGTGAAGGATGTGACCTACTACGTTTCGCAAACAATTGATGGGTGCGAAAGCGAACTTTTGGAAATTCAAGTGTCAACAGTTGATAAGCCAAGCACTCCTGATATCAATGGTGTAGGTGTGTTGTGCGAGGGCGAAACATTGAGTTTGTCAACCGATATGGATGGTTCCTATGAATGGACTGGCCCGAACGGATTTACCGCAACGGATCAAAATCTTGAAATCAACAATGTGGCTACAGGTAATGCTGGTTCGTACTCTTTGGTTGTAACAGTGGGAACATGTAAGAGCGACGAGGCTACTAAAACGGTCACGGTAAATAAAATACCTGATACACCTTCACCATCGAACAACGGTCCGAAGTGTGTTGGCGATGTGGTGACACTTACAACTTCGAGTGTAACAAATGCTTCGTACACGTGGACAGCTCCCGATGGAACTATGTCCTATGACCAAAACAAAGCTGTAACGGAAGCGGGTACGTATAGTTTGAGAGTCACCGTTGCAGGTTGTACGAGCGAGGCAGAAACCACCGAAGTAGTTTTGTACGAACATCCAGAAAAACCTACAGTTGAGGAAGTTAAATATTGCCAAGGCGAAACAGCAAGTGTTCTGACAGCTGAAGGTACTAATCTGAAATGGTATCTCAATGCCACAGGCGGTACGGGCGTGACGACTGCATTTACGCCAAATACCGCTACGGTTGGTTCGGTTCCGTACTACGTTACCCAAACTGAAAATAATTGCGAAAGCGAACGTGCGGAATTGGTTGTTAAAACATTAGAACCGCCTTCAAAACCTGTCATCACCACAAATTCACCTGTTTGTGCCGGTGAAACTATAACATTCGAAACACAATCGGAAGGAACCTATTCGTGGACTGGTCCAAATAGTTTCACTTCTGATGAGAAAAATCCAGAAATAGGTGTCGCTGTTGCTGGCTCTGCTGGAGACTATTCGTTGATAGTGAAGGTGGGCAACTGTACGAGTGAGGCTGGAAAAGCTACTGTAGTGGTAAATCCTGTGCCAGAGGTTACTATCGATCCAGTTGCAAATCTGTGTGTTGACGGAAATCCAGTATCATTGACGGTTACTGCCGTACCAAGCGGTGGTACAGGTTCGTTCAGCGGAACGGGTGTGTCGGGAACGACGTTTGATCCTGCTACTGCTGGTGTCGGCACGCATGAAGTGTCATATACTTACGAGGTAAATGGTTGTTCTACAACGGAATCTATCAATGTGGTTGTTCAGGACAAACCAACGGTTTCGTTCGATTTACCTGAAACAACTTGTGCTTCGAGCGATGTGATTGCATTGGTTGGAAATCAAACGGGCGGAACGTTTACCGCTGTTCCAAACATTGATTTGAGCGCAGGCTTCATTCCTGCAAATGCGACGGTAAAACAGGAATATACCATTACTTATGAATATTCCGACGGCGTTTGCTCAAATTCCACATCGAACAAAATTACTGTTTACGATCCACAAAAACCTGTGGGTGTCGATGCTGCTGAAGTATATACTAAAGTTTCTTCAGGTACAGTCCCTGAGTTGAGTGCGACTGGTGTTAATATGATTTGGTATAGCGACGAAGCGTTGACAACCCAAGTTCAAACTGGGGATTCATATACACCAAGCGAAACAGTTGTACTTGATGGAGACCAAGGAAGAATCGGTACCTATACCTATTATGTGGTAAGTACCGAAGAAGGTTGTACATCTGAAGCGACTGCGGTTCATCTCGAGATATTGAGCTGTATGGTGAAAACGCCAAAAATTAATTCTGCTTCAGTATCAGTTTGTGAAGGTGAAACCGACCCTGACAAACGTATTATTGATGTCGTTACCGATGCGTATGGAATGGTGGTACGCTGGTATAATACTGCCAGAGAATTAAAACAAGAGTCGTCGGTAGTATGGACATTCGACCCAGAATTGTCGGAAGTTGGTTCAAACGTGTTCTTTGTGACTGCATACGATGAAGATCAACAGTGTGAAAGTCCGTTTGTCAGCGTTATCTACTCTATTCGCAAATTGCCAACGGTAAGTTTCGACCTACCTGCAGAAGTTTGTGAAGGTTCGGCTGAAATCGATTTCGCACCATTGAAATCACAAGAGGCTGGTGTTGTTATGTCACTTTGGGGCGATCAAGGTCCAGAAACTTCATTCCTTCCAAATAAAAAAGGTCAGTTTAAGTTTGAATATTCATATACCGATGCTCGTGGTTGTACAAACAGCATACAAAAAGAAATTAAAGTAAACGAATTGCCAGAGGTTACGTTTAATGACATACCAGACCAATGTGAATACAATGATCCTGTTGATTTGAGTTTTTATGCAGGACCAATAGGAGGAACATTCTCTGGTTCGGGCGTTACCAAACAAAATACTTTTTATTTGTTCAACCCTGCTGCGGTAACGGCAGGAACGTCGGCAACGATTACATACACATATACCGACGGGAAAAATTGTACAAATTCCGCCCAAAAAGCAATACAGGTCATTGCCCGTCCTTCGGTTTCGTTCAACGATGTACCATCGTTGTGTGTTGGAGATGAAAAACACGATTTACTGCAGTATGTAAGCCCAACCATAGGAAGCTTCACAGGTGATAAAGTTTCGGTAACAGAGTTCAATCCTGAAACAAAAGGTGATTTTGTTGTTTCCTATACGGTTGAAGAAGATGGCTGTAGCGCAATGGTCAATAAAACAGTGGTTGTGAATGCGTTACCTACTGTTTCAATAGAAACAAATGCAGTTGCCTGTGTTAATACGGGAGATGCAAATCTACAATTGATTCCTTCTGGCGGTACGTTTACTATCGACGACGAAGCGGCTACTGCAATCAATACTAATGAGTTGACGGTTGGTAATCATACGTTACATTATATATATGTAGATCAAACAACCAAATGTGTGAATGAAGATACAAAGCAGGTTGAGGTTCGTGAAATAGAAAAGCCAGAAGTTTCTGATAAAGAAGTTGTTATTGGTTCAACAAATTTAACAATCACTGCTATCGGGCATGGTGGTTCATTGGAATGGACTGATCAAAACGGCACAAAAACAACTGGTTCAACAATTTCTCATCCAAATTCAAGCAATGCGGGTGAATGGGAATATTGCGTGACCGAAACCGACGGTGTTTGTACCAGTGAACCGTCATGTATGACATTCACAGTGTTTAATTGTACAACGCCAAGACCGATTGTTACTGTTGAAGGAGGTCATTGGAACGAAGGATGGGCAGATGTTCTTGTGTACGATGTGTGTGCAACTGATGATATGCCAACTTTCCATGCTACTACAACGTCACCAGATTTTACATTGAAATGGTATAGTGGCGTTACAGGTCAAGTTGTGAATACGGCTACACCTGAAGTATTCACTGACCAAAGTGTGAAAGGTAAAGTTGGAAGTTATTCATGGAATGTAAGTCAAGTTTCTGCTGGCGAAAACGGATGTGAAGGAATCCCCGTTTCGATAAGAGTGGAAGTGAATAAAAATCCAGAAATTACCATCAACAACGATAAACTTCATTTCTGTGAGTATGATGATAGAGTGAAAATTGAAGTCTCTTCGGGTGCGTTCGATGGAGAATTCACGTTTAGCGGAGAGGCTGTGATAGACGAATATTTCTATCCGACAGCGGCAACAACAATTGGCACGGCAATTCCAATTACAGTTGATTTCACTGATTCCGAAACAGGCTGTTCTACGAGCGAATCGTCGAGATTCTATGTTCACCACGTTGAACCTCTCACGGTTCAAACTCCAATAACACAATTGGAAAGCGATTACGAAACGGTTTTGGAAGTTACTCCGGAAGGAACGAATAAAGCTGTGTGGTACGATGCCTGCGGTGATGGCCGTTCACAATTGTTTGTCGGAAAATCATTCCAGACTGGCCTTGTTGGTATTGCAAGCGAAGATTATGGCGTAACACAAAAAGACCGCTATGGTTGCGAAAGTGAATGTGCTGTAATCCAAGTTGACCGTATAAAATGTCCAACTCCTGCGCCTACCGTCTATGTTGACCGTAACCAAATCTGCGCAACCGACGAGATCCCAATATTTACCGCAAGTGGATTGGAGGATGTTATGTTCACGTGGTACGAAAATGGTGAAATTGTTGGCTACGATAATACGTTTACTCCGTCGTCATTAAAAGGTCAGGCTGGTGATTATTCGTGGACGGTTACGCAAACAACTATTGGCGCTAATGGTTGCGAGGGTATTGGCGCGCCTGTAACGTTGAAAATCCATCAATCGCCAGAAATTGTTGTTACTGTTTCTGATGTGATTTGTATGAACGAAGGCGTTGTGGTTCCAAAATCGAATCTTGATGGAACGCAGTTTGCATTCGCTGGCGCAAGAGTTTCGGTTATCGATCCTACGTTGTACACGCCAGATACGTATAAATTGGCGTATGCATACTACGATCCAGTTACAGGCTGTCCTGCTGTAGAATCGGATAACGACTGCTACACTGACGATTGTTTGTATAAGATGATTGAAATCCGCGAGATTCCAAAGGTTGTGGTAAACAATACCACAAGCCTGATTATTGCCGAGTCATTCCCAATTTCAATAGCGTCGGGACATGGCGGCGACTATACATGGACTGACGAAAATGGTAATGTTATTGGCGAAGGCGCTACGATAACACATCCATACGAAGTTGCGGTTGGTTCGTGGAAATATTGCGTAACCGAAAGCGATGAGGTTTGTTCGAGCGATCCTGCTTGTATGACGTTTACTATCATCGACTGCCCTGTTCCGGCTCCAAGAATCAAGGAAACAAACATTATTGGTTGTACAAATGAACCAATGAAGGCAATGGAAGCTGAGGATCAGGGATATATGGTTCGTTGGTACAAGGAAGATGAGGCAAACACAGTTAAAATGACGGGACTTTCATATACACCAGATGATTTAACAAATGCCGGTGTATATAAATATTATGTAACGCAGTTCGATGAGTCATGCGAGGGTTTGCCGACAATGGTTACATACGAATTGAAAACAACGGAACTTCCAATTGTTGAAGGTCTGACCACAATTTGCGAAAACGAGGAATTGGATTTGATTGCCGACGATGTGGTTTCGTGGTACACCGAAGATCCAAAATCTTCGTCTCCTGTTGAGGAAACCGACGTGTTTACCGTTTCGTATCCCGAAGCGAATGAATATACGGTTTATGTGGTTCGTACCGATGAATATTGTAGTAGCGATCCGTTGGTATTGAATCTAACGGTAAACAAAATTCCTGATCAACCAATTGTTACCACAACAAATGTGTGCGAAGGCAATGATGTTGAGTTCAATGCGGTTGGTACAGATATTAAATGGTATCAATCAGAGTTTGAGGTTGAAGTTGGCGAAACATACATAGTGGAACATGTTCATGCTGGCGAAATAGCAGTTCAGGCTACTCAAACCATAGATGGTTGTACGAGTCCGTTAAGCGATGAGGTTGTTGCTGTGGTATATTCGATTCCGCAACGGCCAACAGCTGTGAACCGTACAATCTGTGAGGATGCTGATATTCAATCTGTACAAGTACAGGCTTACTGCGAAACGGTAACGTGGTACTCTGATTCTGAATTGACAGATGTTATTGAAACAGGAACATCGTATATGCCTAAGAAGAAGGAAACACAGACATTCTACGTTGTGCAAACCGAAAATTCTTGTACAAGTGAACCTGTTGAGGTTACATTTACGGTTCAGCCAAATCCAGAACCAGTACGCTTCAAACAAACAACCGACATTGTTTCGTGCGAGGGCTCTCAAGTTGTGATTATTACAGAAACATCGAACACAGTGTATTGGTACGATAGTCAAGATGGATTCCCGATTTACACAGGTAGATTCTTCACTGTGACTGATACCGACGAAGGTTCGTATGTATATTTTGCACAACAGAAAGATAAATTTGGCTGTACGAGTGAATTGTCTGCTAAGAAGGTCGTATTCAAGCCTGCACCTGGCGTTGCATCTATTGTACAGGAAGATACAGTTTGTGTATACGAGGCGCCGGGAACATTGATTGCCGCCCGCAACAACGAAGATGAGATTATTTCGTGGATTGCACCTGATGGTAGTACAATTGTAACTGGCGATACATTGACCGTACCTGCTGATGTGATTAATGGTGTGGCTGGTGTATATTTGTTCAGAGCCCGTACTACAAATTCTACTTGCTCGTACGAAACACGAAAGGAAATTCCTTTGAAATATGTTGTGTTCCCACAACCTGAAGCTCCGAAGTTGAAAACAGACTATTTCTGTTATACAGGCGAACCTGTGAAACTTACTGCCGAAGGCGAAAATATTTTATGGTACACACCAGAAGGCTCTATGATAGCAGGCTGTCCGTACAAGAAAGAATGTACTACATATTATATGGAGGCAGGAACGTACGATGTGTATATGACACAGAACGTAAAAGGTTGTGTGAGCGATACTGTTGCTAACCAATTCCTGATTAGTGCGTTGCCGTCGCCGTACATTATTGGTAAATCACAATTGTGTGCAAATTCCAACGAAGTGTATGTTGTTACAAAAACCAATGAATCGAATTTCATTGATTGGCAACTGACTGGCAATAGAGTTTCGTACGATATGTCGAACTATAACACAGGTTTTGTCCGTTCCATCGATTGGATAGACCCAGGTGTTGACACAATCTTTGTGATTGAGAAAAACAAATATGGCTGTATGGGTAAAACTGAATTGGTGGTGGAAGTAATACCGGTTCCCGATGCACAGTTCATTACTGAAATGTTGGGACAGGAAGGTGTTGTAACATTCACTAACACATCGGAACCGCAAATTCTCAACGAGGGCGATTTCACTAAAGAATATAAAGTTGATTATTACTGGGATTTCGGACGCTTTGCAGATTCCACAAATATTTTGGAAAACAAAAAAGTGTTCGACCGTATGTATCCGTATGGCGACTATACAGCGGAACTTACCGCTGTCAATGAATTCGGCTGTTCAGCCAAGTATGCCGATGGCTTCTTTGTAAATGTGGAACATCGTCTGTATATTCCATCTGCCTTTGCACCAAGTTGTCCAGGCAACGAAGTTAGGGTATTTAAGCCAAAAGGCGTGAATTGTAAGACATTCGAAATTTGGATATACGATGCATGGAACAATTTGGTTTACTATTCTTCAGGTGTTGACGAACGAGGAGCTCCGAATGCATCGTGGGATGGTATGGTAAACGGCAAAATGAGGGAAGCGGGTACGTATCGATATAAGATACTCGTGACTTTCGAAGACCATGAAGAGGAAACGATGCGGGTAACCCAAAACGTAAAACCAATTTATGGCAACGTGGAATTGTTGAGATAATTTAACAACGAATATTAAAAGAAAGAGGGAAGACGCATTGATGTTTTCCCTTTTTCTTTATCTTTGCCGACGATTAACTAAAATATATACGTAATGAAACATTTTCTCACACTCATTTTCGCAGTGCTTGTTGCACATGATTTGGTCGCTTCTGAATTTGAATGTGACGGATTGAATTATAGAATACTTTCGACAAGTGATTATACCGTTGAACTTATAGGCTGCAATAGAACTCCTCTGATTTCTGGTGCTGTAATTGTCCCTTCCGTGGTAAAAGGTTACTATTCGTTGGATGATGGCTCGTTGGTTTATAACGATTACACCGTAGTTTCCATCGGAGGTGCATTTTATTATTGTGATGCCATAACGTCAATAGAATTGCCGAATACAATCACAAATATCGAAGAAGATGCTTTTGCTGGTTGCTCTGGATTAACATCTATGGAAATTCCAAATTCCGTGACTAACATTGGAAATTGGGCGTTTAGCCAATGTTCCAATATAACATCAGTGGAAATACCAAATTCAGTTATAAGCATTAGTGATTATGTTTTTAGTGGATGTTCAAATTTAACAGAAATAAAATTGCCCAATAGTGTGACAAGTATCGGAGAGCATGCTTTTTATTATTGTTCCAATTTGACATCCATAGAGTTGCCAAATTCCATAACAAACATCGGAGAAAGTGCTTTTGCTGAATGTTCTAAATTGACATCGGTACAGTTACCTAACGCCATGACAAGTATTGCAGCATGGACTTTTTTTAATTGTTCCAATCTGAAACATATAGAAATACCTAATTCGATAACAAGCATTGGTGATTGTTCATTTTTCGGATGTTCTGGATTAACAAGCATAAAACTACCAAACAATCTGACAAGTATTGGTGAACGTGCTTTTGCAGGTTGCTCGAGTTTGACATCCATAGAATTGCCAAATACCATAACGAACATTGGAGAACGTGCTTTTGCAGGTTGCTCGAGTTTGACATCCATAGAATTGCCAAATACCATAACGAATATTGGAGAAAGTGCTTTTGCAGGTTGCTCAAATTTAACATCCGTAGTGTTGCCAAGTTCCATAACAAGCATTGAAAACAATGTGTTTAACGATTGTAGCAGTTTGGCATCCATAGAGTTGCCAAATACCATAACGAACATTGGAGGAGGTGCTTTTGCAGGTTGCTCTAAATTGACATCTATACAGTTGCCTAACTCTGTAACAAGTATTGCGTCATGGACTTTTTACAATTGTTCAAGTTTGAAACATATAGAAATATCTAATGCAATAACGAGCATAGGAACTTGTGCTTTTAGTGATTCTGGGTTAGAATCGGTTGAAATACCAAACTCTGTAAAAAACATTGGTGCAGGTGCATTTAGTCATTGTTCAAATTTAATATCAATAAAACTACCTAAGTCCATAAAAAAAATAGCAGAAAATTCATTTAATTCCTGCAGTAAATTGAGTTCAATTGAAATACCAAATTCAGTGGTAGTTATAGAACAGGACGCTTTTCATAATTCTGGATTATCCACAATTAATATACCTAACTCTGTAGTGTCCATTGAAGACTATGCTTTTTATAATAATGAGAAATTGACTACTGTCGTTATACCATCTTCTGTGGTCACTATTGGAGACGAAGCGTTTCTGGGATGTACACGGTTATCAAAAGTAATTTGCTATGCATCGGAACCTCCTCTGTTAAGTTACGACACGTTTGACAGATACCATACTAATCTCTATGTGCCTTGCGCAAGTATTGAGGATTACAAGTCACATGAAATTTGGGGAGGCTTTTCTTCTATCGAATGTGTGGAATCAATGGGGCTTGCAGATATGAAAGAGCCAAAAGATGTTTTTTCTATTGTAAATAATCAAATCCTTGTGAACGGCGAAATACCGGCATTTGTAGTAACAACTTCAGGAGAAAAAATCGCAAACAAGAACTTGAAATCAGGAGTATATTTTGTGAATGTTGAGGGGAAAACGGTGAAGGTGGTAAAATAAGTGAATTATGCATTGTGCATTAAACCATGATTTTACCCCCTCTCTATCCTTGTAATTTAAGGCAATATGTAGATTTTTTTAAAAAAAATCTTGTTTTTGATTGTATTTAAAAAAAATATGTACCTTTGCAACCCGATTTAATGGGAATAGTATATCTAATAATTAAACAATAAATACAATAATATGCCTACAATTCAGCAGTTAGTAAGAAAGGGTAGAGCGGAGATTAACGATAAGAGTAAGTCTCCAGCATTGGATTCCTGCCCTCAAAAAAGAGGTGTATGTGTTCGTGTTTACACAACTACACCAAAGAAACCTAATTCTGCAATGCGTAAAGTTGCCCGTGTACGTTTAACAAACGGAAAGGAAGTCAACGCTTACATTCCAGGAGAAGGTCACAAACTTCAAGAACACTCTATCGTATTAGTACGTGGCGGTCGTGTGAAAGATTTGCCAGGTGTTCGTTATCACTTAGTAAGAGGTGCATTGGATTCTTCAGGTGTTGAAGGAAGATTGCAATCTCGCTCTAAATATGGAGCAAAACGTCCAAAAGAAACAAAGAAATAATTTTTAATAAGCATTTTCAATGAGAAAGAGTAAACCAAAAAAACGAGTAATTCTTCCAGATCCTAAGTTTGGGGACGTGGATGTAACGAAGTTCGTAAATAATCTTATGCTTGATGGCAAGAAAAGCATCGCATACGATATTTTTTATGATACGTTAGATATCGTTGAAGAAAAGAAACAAACTGCAGATATGTCTGCTTTAGACGTATGGAAAAAAGCCTTAGACAATGTAACTCCATTGGTTGAGGTAAAAAGTCGCCGTGTCGGTGGTGCTACATTCCAGATTCCATCTGAAATCCGTCCAGACCGCCGTCAATCAATCGGTATGAAAAACTTGATTTTGTTCGCACGTAAACGTGCCGGCCATTCAATGAAAGATAAATTAGCTGCTGAAATTTTGGCTGCCTTCAACGAAGAAGGTGGAGCTTTCAAAAAGAAAGATGAAACTCACAGAATGGCAGAAGCGAACAAAGCATTTTCTCACTTTAGATTCTAATAGCGAACAATGGCAAAACTTGATTTACATTATACAAGAAATATCGGTATCGCTGCTCACATTGATGCCGGTAAGACAACAACAACAGAACGTATTCTCTATTACACTGGTGTAAACCACAAGATAGGTGAAGTTCATGATGGTGCCGCTACTATGGACTGGATGGCACAAGAACAGGAACGTGGTATTACTATTTGTTCTGCTGCAACAACCTGCTTCTGGAATTATAAAGACCATAAATATAAAATCAATATCATCGATACTCCGGGACACGTTGACTTTACTGCTGAAGTAAACCGTTCATTGCGTGTGCTTGACGGACTTGTATTCTTGTTCTCTGCAGTTGACGGTGTTGAACCTCAATCAGAAACAAACTGGCGTTTGGCTGATGGTTACAATGTAACTCGTTTGGGTTTCGTTAACAAAATGGACCGTCAAGGCGCTGACTTCTTGAACGTATGCAAGCAAGTTCGCGAAATGTTGGGTGGTAACGCTGTTCCTCTACAATTGCCAATCGGCGCTGAAGATTCTTTCAAAGGCGTTGTTGACTTGGTGAAAGGTGTAGGTATGGTATGGAACGAGGCTGACCAAGGTATGACATATACCGAAGTTCCTATTCCAGATGATATGAAGGCTGAAGTTGACGAATGGAGAGCAAAATTGCTTGAATCAGTTGCTGAATTCGACGATACTTTGATGGAGAAATTCTTCGAAGATCCAGATTCAATTTCTGAAACAGAAATTTTGGCTGCCCTTCGTAAGGCTTGCGTTGCAAACAAGGTAATCCCTATGTTGTGCGGTTCTTCGTTCAAGAACAAAGGTGTTCAGGAATTGTTGAACTATGTGATGGAATTGTTGCCAAGTCCGCTTGACAAAGAATATATTAAAGGTACAGATCCTAACACTGGTAACGAAACACATCGTAAACCAGGTGTTGAAGATCCTTTCTGTGCTTTGGCATTTAAGATTGCAACTGACCCTTATGTAGGTCGTTTGTGCTACTTCCGTGTATATTCAGGTCACTTGGATGCAGGTTCGTATGTGTACAATACTCGTAGCGGTGCGAAAGAAAGAATCTCTCGTATCTACCAGATGCACGCAAACAAACAAAACCCAATCGAATATATCGAAGGTGGTGATATCGGTGCCGGTGTAGGTTTCAAGGATATTAAGACTGGTGACACGCTTTGCGACGAAAAAGCACCAATCGTATTGGAATCAATGACATTCCCAGATCCTGTAATTGGTTTGGCTGTAGAACCAAAAACAAAAGCCGATGTTGATAAGATGGGTATCGCACTTGCAAAATTGGCTGAAGAAGATCCTACATTCACTGTTAAGACAAATCTTGAAACAGGACAAACTGTCATCAGTGGTATGGGTGAATTGCACTTGGATATCATTATGGACCGTTTGAAACGTGAATTCCATGTAGAATGTAACCAAGGTGCTCCTCAAGTTAACTATAAAGAGTGTATTACTCAAGAAGTTGAACACCGTGAATTGTTTAAAAAACAATCTGGTGGTCGTGGTAAATACGCTGACATTATGGTTAAGATTGGTCCAGCTGATGAAGGTAAGGAAGGCTTGCAATTCGAAGATTATGTAAAAGGTGGTAACATTCCAAAAGAATTCATACCATCTGTTGAAAAAGGTTTCAAGGCAGCAATGGAAAATGGTGTTTTGGCAGGCTACCCAGTTGAATCATTGAAGGTTCAATTGATGGATGGTTCTTACCACGATGTCGATTCTGATGCGTTGTCATTCGAATTGTGTGCTAAATTGGCATTCAAGGAAGCTTGCAAGAAAGCTGCTCCAAAATTATTGGAACCAATAATGAAAGTGGAAGTTGTTACTCCAGAAGAATATATGGGTGATGTGGTAGGTGACTTGAACAAACGTCGCGGTCAAATCCGTGGTATGGATTCAAGAAACAACTCAAGCGTTGTGAAAGCGTTTGTGCCACTTGCTGAAATGTTCGGATATGTAACTGACCTTCGTACAATTACTTCGGGTCGTGCAACTTCAACTATGGAATTTGATCACTTCGAACAAGTTCCGGCAAATATTGCAGAAACGATTATTAACCAACAAAATTAATATTAATAGGCATGAGTCAAAGAATTAGAATTAAATTGAAGTCTTATGACCACAATCTGGTGGACAAGTCTGCCGAAAAGATTGTTAAGACTGTTAAAACTACAGGTGCTGTAGTAAGTGGTCCGATTCCGCTGCCAACTCACAAGCGAATTTTTACAGTTAACCGCTCTACGCATGTTAACAAAAAAGCTCGCGAACAATTTCAATTGTCATCACACGCAAGACTGCTCGACATCTACAGCAGTTCTGCAAAAACTGTTGATGCTTTGATGAAGCTTGAGTTGCCAAGTGGAGTTGAAGTTGAAATTAGAGTGTAGTAATTTAAAATTGTAAAAAAATGCTTGGTATACTAGGAAAAAAAGTAGGTATGACCTCTATCTTCTTGGAAGATGGAAAAAATGTAGCATGTACAGTAATCGAAGCAGGACCTTGCGTTATTACACAAGTAAAATCACAAGAAACTGACGGATACAATTCTGTACAGATGGGTTTTGACGATAAAAAAGAGAAAAACACAACCCGTGCTGAACTTGGTCATTTCAAAAAAGCAAACACTACTCCAAAGAGAGAAGTTGTTGAATTTAGAAATTTCGAAAAAGAGGTAAGTCTTGGCGACGTGCTTTCAGTTGCTGATATAGTTGCTGAAGGTGATTGGTTGGACATAACTGGAACAACCAAAGGACGTGGTTTCCAAGGTGTTGTAAAACGTCACGGTTTCGGTGGTGTTGGTGAGGCTACTCACGGTCAGGACGACCGTCAACGCGCTCCGGGTTCAATCGGTGCTTGTTCTACTCCTTCACGTGTGTTCAAAGGTATGCGCATGGGTGGTCAAATGGGTGGAAACCAAGTAAAGGTTGAAAACCTTGAAGTTTTGAAGGTATTACCTGAAAAGAATGTAGTATTAGTAAAAGGTGCTGTACCTGGCGCTAAAGGTGGATATTTAATAATTACTAAGTAAGATGGAAATAGCAGTAAAGGATATACAAGGAAAGGAAACCGGAAAGAAAGTAACTCTTGACGATTCTGTATTTGGCATCGAACCAAATGAACACGCTGTTTACCTGGATGTGAAAGCTATCTTAGCAAATAAACGTCAAGGTACACACGCTTCCAAAGAAAAAAGTATGCTTTCTGGAAGTACTAAGAAATTGAAAAGACAAAAAGGTACAGGTGGAGCTCGTGCAGGTAGTATCAAGAACCCATTGTTCCGTGGTGGAGCAAGAGTTTTCGGTCCACAACCTCGCGATTATTCTGAAAAAGTGAATAAACAAGTAAAGGTGTTGGCTCGTAAATCTGCTTTGTCTGCAAAATTGAAAGACAACGAAATCATAGTCGTAGAAGACTTTTCTTTTGAGGCACCAAAAACAAAACAAATGGTGGAATTCAAGAAAAATTTTAACCTTAGTGATAAAAACTCTTTGTTAGTTGTGGCAAATCCAAATAAAAATGTATATTTGTCAGCCAGAAATTTGCAGGGGTTTTCTGTTGTAAGTGCTTGTGACTTAAATACTTACGAAATTCTAAAGGCTAAAAATTTGATTTTGTGTACGAGTTCTGTAGAAGAAATTGTTAAAACTTTAAATAAATAATTGGTGATGGAAGTATTGCAAAGACCGATAATAACTGAAAAAATGTCGAAAAAAGGCGACGCTTTGAACCAATATGGTTTTATCGTTGAAAAAACTGCGGACAAAGGTCAAATCAAAAAAGCAGTCGAAGAAATGTATAATGTAACTGTTCTATCTGTCAATACAATCCGTTACGAAGGCAAATTGGTTGCCCGTAACACAAAACATGGTTTGGCAGTAGGTAGAACAAATGCTGTGAAAAAAGCAATTGTTACAATTCCAAAAGATCAGAAAATAGACTTCTATAGTAATATTTAATAGAAATGGCAATAAAGAAATTAAAACCAACCACCCCTGGTCAACGTCACAAGATTGTCGTAGTTGATACTCAGATTTCATCTACAAACAATCCTGAAAAATCATTGTTGGCAGTAAAGAAAAGTACTGGTGGTAGAGATAACACAGGTAAAATGACGATGCGTTATATTGGCGGTGGCCATAAACGTAAATATCGTATCATTGACTTCAAGAGAGATAAAGAAGATATTCAAGCAGAAGTGTTGACTATTGAATATGATCCTAATAGAAGTGCACGTATTTGTTTGGTTCAATACACTGATGGCGAAAAACGCTATATCGTTGCGCCAAACGGTATCCAAGTTGGTCAGAAAATCGTTTCTGGTGCAACAGCGGAACCTGAAGTGGGAAATGCATTGTATTTGAAGGATATTCCTCTTGGTACAATCATCCATAATATTGAAATGACTCCGGGTAGAGGCGCACAATTGGCACGTAGTGCAGGTTCGTACGCTCAGTTGGCTTCTCGTGATGGTAAATATGCCATCATCAAATTGCCTTCAGGAGAAACAAGAATGGTGCTTGTGACTTGCAAAGCAACTATCGGTTCAGTTTCGAATCCAGAACATTCTTTGGAACAATCTGGTAAAGCTGGTCGTTCAAGATGGTTGGGCCGTCGTCCACGAAACAGAGGTGTTGTAATGAACCCAGTAGATCACCCAATGGGTGGTGGTGAAGGACGTGCTTCAGGAGGTCTTCCTCGTTCAAGAAAAGGTCTTCCTGCTCGTGGTTACAAGACACGTGCTCCTAAGAAAGCATCAAATAAATTAATCATTGAAAGAAGAAAGAAGTAATTAAAACGAAGAAGCTATGAGTCGTTCTCTAAAAAAAGGACCATATATTGATTTCAACTTGGAGAGAAAGGTTCTTCAAATGAATGAAAGTGGAAAGAAAACCTCTATCAAGACTTGGGCGCGTGCCTCAATGATTTCACCAGATTTCGTTGGTCATACAGTATTGGTTCATAATGGAAATAAGTTCATTCCAGTTTATGTAACGGAAAATATGGTAGGACACAAATTAGGTGAATTCGCTCCTACACGTAACTTCCGAGGTCATGGTGGTAATAAAAAGTAAATTATAGCGAGTCATGAATAGAAAAAAAGTAACAGCAGAAAAATATAAGGAAGCTAAAAAAACAAAGGCTTTCGCTATATTGCGTAATTGTCCGACATCTCCTCGCAAAATGCGTTTAGTCGTTGATATGATTAGAGGTAAAGAGGTAAATCTCGCATTGGACATTTTGCGTTATTCATCAAAAGAAGCTGCCCGCAAAGTTGAGAAACTTGTGATGAGCGCAGTGAACAACTGGCAACAAAAGAACGAAGGAAAACGTATTGAAGACAATCCTTTGTTCGTAAAGGAAATCTTCGTTGATGAAGGTAAAACGTTGAAAAGAATTCAACCTGCACCACAAGGTCGTGCACACAGAATCCGTAAACGTTCAAACCACGTTACAGTTGTTGTAGATACAATTCAAACAGAAACTAATAAATAATTCATGGGACAAAAAGTAAATCCAATAGGAAACAGGTTAGGAATTATAAAAGGTTGGGATTCTAACTGGTACGGCGGAGACAACTACGTAGAAAAGTTGCATGAGGATTATGAGATCCGTCGTTATTTGAACGCTCGTCTTGCTAAAGCAAGCATTTCGAAAATCATTATTGAGCGTACATTGAAATTGGTCACAGTAACAATCAACACAGCTCGCCCAGGTATCATTATCGGTAAGGGCGGTCAGGAAGTTGACAAGTTGAAGGAAGAATTGAAGAAAATTTCCAACAAGGAAGTTCAAATCAACATCTTCGAAATCAAACGTCCTGAATTGGACGCTGTAATTGTTGCTGATGGTATTGCTCGTCAATTGGAAGGCCGTGTTGCTTACCGACGTGCAATTAAAATGGCTATCGCATCTGCTATGAGAATGGGTGCTGAAGGTATCAAAATTCAAATCTCAGGTCGTTTGAATGGTGCTGAAATGGCTCGTTCTGAAATGTATAAAGAAGGACGTATTCCTCTTCATACGTTGCGTGCTGACATTGACTACGCAAGCACATTTGCCTTGACAACTTACGGTAAATTGGGCTTGAAAGTATGGATATTCAAGGGAGAAGTGTATGGAAAAGTTGACTTGACTCCAAACAACTTCGTAGCTAACGCAGCCCCAAAGAAAAGCTTTGGTGGAAGAAGAAAAAGTAGTAATAAAAAATAACTAATACGGATTAGCGATGTTACAACCTAAAAAGACAAAATATAGAAAGCAGCAAAAGGGCAGAATGAAAGGAAATGCTCAAAGAGGGCATGAATTGGCATTCGGATCTTTTGGAATAAAATCTTTGGAATCTTATTGGATTACTGCTCGTCAGATTGAGGCAGCCCGTGTCGCTGTTACTCGTTATATGAAACGTGAAGGTCAGATTTGGATTCGCATATTCCCTGACAAACCAGTTACTTCGAAACCAGCTGAAGTACGTATGGGTAAAGGTAAAGGAGCTGTGTCACACTGGGCAGCACCTGTAACTCCGGGAAGAATATTGTTTGAAGCAGATGGTGTTCCATTGGAAGTTGCGAAGGAAGCACTTCGTTTGGCAGCTCAGAAATTGCCGATAACAACCAAGTTTGTTGTAAGAAATGATTATGTTCAAGAATAGAGAGGTAAACCATGAAAGCAACAGAAATTAGAGAATTATCGACAAAAGAGATTGAGGAAAAAATCCAAGTAGAGCAAGAAGCATTGAATAAGATGAAACTTAATCATGTGATTTCTTCTCTTGACAATCCTAATCAAATCAGAGAAGCAAGAAAAAACATTGCTCGTTTGAAAACAATATTAAGAGAACGCGAACTAAATAAATAGATTTAGGATGGAGAGAAATTTTAGAAAAGAAAGAATAGGCATCGTTGTCAGCAACAAAATGGATAAAACTATTGTGGTTGCTGTTGAGGAAAAAGAAAAACATGCTTTGTATGGTAAATTTTTGAAAAAGACCTCAAAGTTTGTTGCACACGATGAAAAGGGTGAATGTTCAGAAGGCGATGTTGTGAGAATTATGGAAACACGTCCTTTGAGTAAGACAAAGCGTTGGCGATTAGTAGAGATAATTGAAAAAACGAAATAAGAGATGATACAGCAAGAGACAAGATTAAACGTTGCTGATAACAGTGGAGCAAAAGAAGTTTTGTGTATTCGCGTACTTGGCGGAACAGGAAAACGTTATGCTTCTATCGGTGATAAAATCGTAGTAACTGTAAAGAGCGCTATACCAAACGGTAATGTTAAACAAGGCCAAGTTACTAAGGGAGTAGTTGTAAGAACTAAAAAAGAAGTTAAGCGTGCCGACGGCTCATATATCCGTTTCGACGACAATGCTGTAGTATTGCTTAACGAAGCTGGCGAAATGCGAGGAACTCGTATTTTTGGTCCTGTGGGACGTGAATTGCGTGATGGACAATATATGAAGATCGTTTCATTGGCACCTGAAGTGTTATAATTTTTAATAAGAATTACGATGCAAAAGAAGTTTAACATAAGAAAAGGTGACACTGTATTAGTGCTTTCTGGTGAATACAAGGGTCAACAAGGAAAAATCCTGAAAATGGAAACTAAAACCGACAAGGCTCTTGTTGAAGGTATCAATCTAGTGTCAAAACATACAAAGCCTAATGCAAAAAATCCTCAAGGAGGAATTATAAAGAAAGAAGCTCCTATTCATGTATCAAATCTTATGCTTGTTGATCCTGCGACAGGAAAACCTACAAGAGTTGGTAAGAAGCGTACTGAAACAGGTAAGTTGGTAAGATATTCTAAAAAGACAGGGGAGGAAATTAAATAATGGAGACTTACGTACCTACATTAAAGAAACTTTATACTGAAACTATACAGGCGAATTTGCAAAAACAATTCGGGTATAAGTCAAAAATGCAAGTGCCACGTATCGAAAAGATCGTGATTAACCAAGCTATTGGTGATGCTGTTGCTGATAAAAAGTTGATTGACACTGCAGTTGAGGAAATTTCATTGATTGCTGGTCAAAAGGCAGTTCCAACGTATTCAAAGAAAGATATCTCAAACTTCAAATTGAGAAAAGGAATGCCAATTGGCGTAAGAGTGACTCTACGCAGAGATAAAATGTACGAATTTCTTGAAAGATTGATTTGTACAGCTCTTCCTCGTATTAGAGATTTTCAAGGTATCAAAACGAAATTTGATAAAAAAGGAAACTTCACATTCGGTATTACTGAACAAATTATCTTCCCGGAAATCGAAGTTGACAAAGTCAATAAAATGATGGGTATGGATATAACATTTGTTACATCTGCCAATACTGATGAGGAAGGTTTTGCATTACTAAAAGAATTCGGTTTTCCATTTAAAAAATAGACTATAGCATGGCAAAAGAATCAATGAAAGCACGCGAAAGAAAGCGTCAAGAGTTAGTTGATAAATATGCGAAGAAACGCAAAGAATTGAAAGAAAAAGGCGATTATGTAGGTTTGAGCAAATTGCCAAAGAACTCTTCACGAGTTAGATTGCATAATCGTTGCAGTATTACTGGAAGACCAAGAGGTTATATTCGTCAGTTCGGTATCAGCCGTATCCAATTCCGTGAAATGGCATCGGCAGGTTTGATACCAGGAGTTAAGAAAGCAAGTTGGTAAAATATAAATTAACAACAATGACAGATTCAATAGCAGATTATCTAACAAGGATTAGAAACGCGCAGAAAGCACAACACAAGGTAGTTGAAGTACCTTCTTCTAAAATCAAACAAGAAATGACAAAAGTATTGTTTGACAAGGGATATATTTTGAGCTACAAGTTCGAAGGAGAAGGTAAGGATAGTGTTATTAAAATTGCATTGAAATATCACCCAGTATCGAAAGCACCAGCTATCAGAAAATTGGAAAGAATCAGTAAACCTGGTTTACGTAAGTACGTTCCAGTTGAAGAATTGCCACGTGTATTGAATGGCTTAGGTATTGCCATTCTGTCCACTAATAAAGGTGTGATTTCAGATAAAGAAGCACGTGCTTTAAATGTTGGTGGTGAAGTTTTGTGTTACGTATATTAATAGTTAGAACATGTCACGTATAGGAAAAGCACCGATTAGTATTCCAGAAAAGGTGGAAGTCAAGATTGATGGCAATCTTGTAAAGGTAAAAGGACCTAAGGGCGAATTGCAACAGGAAGTTGCCGATGGATTCGTTGTAAAGGTTGAGGATGGTCATATTGTAGTGGAAAGACCATCAGAAGAAAAAGATGCTAAGTCAAAACATGGATTGTACCGTGCTTTGATTAATAATATGGTAAAGGGAGTTACTGAAGGTTACACAGTTGAACAAGAGTTCGTCGGTGTAGGTTACAGAGTATCAGTGAGCGGTCAAAACGTTGAAATGGCGCTTGGCTACTCTCACATGATTGTGTTCCAATTGCCAGCAGAAATCAAAGCTGAGGCTAAATCTGAAAGAGGTAGCAACCCAATTCTTACAATGACGAGTTGCGACAAACAATTGTTAGGACAAGTAGCAGCGAAGATTCGTTCTTTACGAGCTCCGGAACCATATAAGGGTAAAGGTATCAAGTTCAAGGGAGAACAAATCCGTCGTAAGGCTGGTAAATCTGCAAGTAAATAATAAAACTTAGGAAAGATGGCTATTACAAAAATAGAAAGAAGAGAAAGAATCAAGAAAAGAATACGTAAGGTTGTAAATGGTACAGCCGAAAGACCACGTATGTCTGTGTTCAGAAGTAACAAACAAATTTCTGTTCAGGTAATCGACGATGTAGCTGGCGTAACTATTGCCGCAGCTTCTTCTTTGGATAAAGAAATCGCTGCTCAGGCAAAAGGTAAAACTAAAATTGAACAAGCAGCTTTAGTTGGCGAAGCAATCGCAAAGAAAGTAAGCGAAAAAGGTATTTCTTCGATTGTGTTCGACAGAAATGGATATTTGTATCATGGTAGAGTAAAATCATTGGCTGATTCAGCTCGTAGTAACGGTTTAAATTTTTAATCACATGTTAGATAGTAATTCAAAAAAAGTAAGAACTTCTGATTTAGAATTGAAGGATCGTTTAGTTGCAATCAATCGTGTGACTAAAGTTACTAAGGGAGGTAGAACATTCACATTTGCAGCTATAGTGGTTGTGGGTGACGAAAACGGTGTTGTTGGCTATGGCTTGGGTAAAGCTGGCGAAGTTACCGCTGCAATCGCAAAAGGTGTGGAAGATGCTAAGAAAAATTTGATTCGTGTTCCTTTGATTAAAGGTACATTGCCTCACGCTCAAGAATCAAAATTCGGTGGCGCACAAGTACTTATCCAACCAGCAACCCCTGGTACGGGAGTAAAGGCCGGTGGTGCAATGCGTGCCGTATTGGAAAGCGCAGGTATTAAAGATGTCTTGGCAAAATCCAAAGGTTCATCAAACCCTCACAATGTTGTGAAAGCTACTTTCAAGGCTCTTATGGAAATGCAAGATGCTGCAATGGTTGCTGAACAAAGAGGTATTGAATTGACTAAAGTTTTTAACGGATAATTCTTAAGAAAATGTCAAAAGTACGTATTACTTTAACGAAAAGTAAGATTGATAGAACGAAAGCTCAAAAGTTGGTTCTTGAGTCTTTGGGTTTGAACAAAGTTGGTTCAAGCGTTGAAAAAGAAGCTACACCTCAAATTATGGGGATGGTAACTAAGGTAAGTCATTTAGTAAAAACAGAAGAAATTTAGTACGGCAATGGATTTACATACATTAACACCTGTACAAGGTACAAAGAAGAAAAAAATTCTTGGTCGTGGTGCTGGCTCAGGTCACGGAGGAACATCTACTCGTGGTAGCAAAGGTGCTAAATCAAGAAGCGGTTACTCAAGAAAAATCGGTTTCGAAGGTGGTCAGATGCCATTACAAAGACGTGTGCCAAAATTCGGATTCAAGAATTTCAACCGTGTAGAGTACAAAGCAGTCAACCTATCTGAACTTCAAACAATGTTCGATAAAAAAGGTATCTCGGAATTCAACCCAGCTATCTTTGTTGAAAACGGTTTGGCTTCAAATAGAGAATTAGTAAAAGTTCTTGCTAATGGTAAATTAACAGCTAAAGTAACTGTGAAAGGCGTTGCATATTCGCAAAAAGCTAAAGAAGTTATCGAAGCTCAAGGTGGAACCATTGAAGAATAGTAAACAAACAGTATCATGAAGTTTATCGAAACCATAAAGAATATTTATAAAATTCAGGAACTGCGTTCCCGAATTTTATTTACTCTCGGTTTGATATTGATTTACCGATTGGGTTCGTTCGTTGTGTTGCCAGGTATTGATCCTGCAAGTTTGGATAACCTTGCAAAACAATCAAACGAAGGTCTTCTCGGTTTGATCAATATGTTCTCGGGTGGTGCATTCGCAAATGCGTCGGTTTTTGCATTGGGTATTATGCCGTACATTTCATCTTCAATTGTTATCCAATTGTTGGGTATGGCAATTCCTTATTTCCAGAAATTGCAGCATGAAGGCGAAAGCGGTCGTAAGAAAATCACACAAATCACACGTGTGCTGACTATCTTTATCACTGCGGCTCAG
>JAFZOY010000135.1 GCA_017552705.1 Bacteroidales bacterium | reverse complement strand
CGGCCAGCTCGTCCCGCCTCCTGAAAATATGCTTCGAGAGATTCCGGAATGTTGAGATGAACCACAAACCGTACATCAGGCTTGTCGATTCCCATTCCGAACGCATTAGTGGAAACCATTATCTCATTTGGCGTACGCATCCACAATTCCTGTTTTTTCGCACGTGTTGCCGCATCAAGACCACCATGGTAAAAATCAGCCACAAAGCCGTTCTGCTGAAGCACGTAGGCTATTTCCTTCGTTTCTTTGCGTGTTGCCACATACACAATGCCAGTGCCTTTTGTGTTTCTGCAAATTTGCAACAATGCGCCCACCTTGTCGTTCTTTTCGAAAACGCTGTAGGTGAGGTTCTTACGTTCAAAACTTTTAGTAAACACATTTTTTGTTTTGAAACGCAATTTTTCCTGAATATCGTCAACCACATCGGGTGTCGCGGTTGCGGTAAGCGCAAGAACAGGAACTTTAGGCAAGATTTCCCTAATATTTGCTATTTCCAGATACGAAGGTCGAAAATCGTATCCCCACTGCGAAATACAATGCGATTCATCAACGGCAATCAAATTTACCGTCATTTGTGTTACAACTTGTATAAACCGTTGTGTTTTAAGCCGTTCTGGCGATATATACAGAAATTTATAATCGCCAAGAATACAATTGTTGAATGCAATTTCAATCTCGGCATTACTCATTCCCGAATAAACCGCTGTTGCTTTTATATGGCGCCGTTTCAGGTTGTCAACCTGATCTTTCATCAAAGCAATCAACGGGGTAATCACAATGCAAATACCTGGCTTTGAGAGCGCTGCGACCTGAAATGTGATGGATTTTCCGCCGCCTGTTGGCATAAGACCAAGCGTATCGTTGCCTTGGCAAACACTTTCGATAATCTCCTGCTGAAGAGGACGAAATTTTGCATAGCCCCAATATTGTTGTAATATTTCCTCGTATGTTGTCATTGCATCCGCAAGATAAGAATAAATTCCTCAAACGAACACAAAAAAACGGGCGAAATTCGCCATGCAAACTTCGCCCGTCATTCAACGTAACAATGTTCTATTTCAGCATTTCCTTACAGAACACGCCTGAACAGATTTCCTCAACGGGACCTGTCATTTTTATGTTCCATTCCTCGTCGATTGAAATCTGTAATTCGCCACCCGGCATACGGATGGTTACCTCCTTGTCAACCAGATTGTTTTTCCGCATTGCCGACGCAACGGCACACGACGAACTTCCCGAAGCCAAAGTGTTTCCAACGCCTCGTTCCCAAATCTTGATTTCCACCAAATTACGATTTACCACATGGGCAAATTGCACATTGGTACGGTTAGGAAACATTTTATCAGTTTCGATAATAGGACCATATTTCAAAAGTTCCTCCTGATTCAATTCGTCGCGGAACACCACGCAGTGGGGATTTCCAACCGAAACGCAATTGATTCTGAACTCCTTGCCTCCAAACGTAACTGGTTCGTTGATACACTCTTCTTTCGGGAAATTTACAGGGACTTGTTTTGCCACAAAATTCGCCTTACCCATATCAACACGAACTTTCACAGCTTTGCCAGCTGCATTTTTCTCCAAAATCTCGCAATGAATCAAGCGACCAAGAATGTCAACTGTAAACTTGTCGGATGTAAGGTAACCGTAATCGTGCAAGAATTTGCTAAAAATACGAAGACCGTTACCGCAGTTTTCGGCAATTGACGCGTCGGTGTTATAGATTTTCAAGCCAAAATCGGCTATTTTCGAAGGCACTTTGAGCAAGATACCGTTTGATCCAACGCCAAAATGCAAATCGCAAATACGAATGACACGTTCATCGGTTAATTCAAAATCAATTTTATCAGAATCGATCACGATGTAGCAGTTGCCCAAACCGTGAGATTTCACAAAGAAGTTTGTTTCCATTAGAGTTCCACGTTAAATGTTTTTGCAATGTCTTGTAAATCTTCCACAACAGGCATCAACAAAGGAATACCCGTTTTCATACGTTCAGCCGTCATTTCTCGTTCAGGGTCGCCAGGAATAATCACATGGTCGTGACCTGCGGCAGTTTGGCACGCACGCATAGATTCAATCCAGATGTCAAGGTTTTTCTTGAAATTGTCAACAGGACGGAACGCATCAACACGCATAGCACCTACAAAGTGTCCGATACCCTTTCCTACCAAATCCTCGCGAGGTTGCAAGAATGCCAAGAACGGAGGCACCCATGGACCATAATTGGCACCCGAAAGCACAGCACACATAATATCGACGATAGAACCAAGGCAGAATCCCTTGTGGCTGCTGTGTTCGCGGTCGGAACCGAGAGGAAGCAGCATACCGCCTTTTTTCAGACCGAACGAATCTGTTGTAGGATTTCCATCCTTGTCTTGAATCCAACCCTGTGGAGCGTCCTCGCCTTTGCGTTGTAGGATTTCCAATTTACCCACAGCCGTTGCAGTAGTAGCAAAATCGGCCACCAAATCAGGTTGTTTTCCAGCAGGGAACGCAACAGCGATAGGGTTTGTTCCCAACATTTTTTGTTTTGCAAACGTCGGAGCCGTCGTAGGCGTTGCGTTTGTCGAGGCAAAACCAATCATATCGTGCGGCAACGCCATCATAGCATGATAACCCGCAATACCGAAGTGGTTAGAGTTATTGATGGCAACAAATCCGCAACCAACATTTTTCGCCTTTTCTATGGCGATTTGCATTGCTTTAGGAGCCACAACAAGACCAAGACCGTTGTCACCGTCAATTGTCGCTGTTGAAGGCGTTTCGTGCTCTATTTTTAATTTTGGTTGTGGATTCATTCTGTTTGCCTTCCACAAATTTATGTAACCACGAAGACGAGCAACACCGTGGGAATCAATACCACGCAAATCAGCCGTTAAAAGCACATCCGATGCCAAAAGAGCATCTTCGTGAGAATGTCCAATTGCTTCAAGAACTTTTGTCGTGAAAGTTCTGAGTCGTTGATAATCAAAAGATTGTGTTTCTGCCATATTGTTTTTATTAAAACGATACTAATTTTTCACAAAGATACATTTTTAGGTTGCTTTTGCAAACGGGAAAGTCTTTCTGAATTACAAAACATTAAATGAATTTATCAACCACTTTTATTTCTGAAAACCATAATTCCTATATTTGTAAAAAATACAAAGCAAAAATGAACAGAATCACACGTATATTGATAGTTTTCCTTGGAATGCTTTCATTCATAGCATGTTCAAACGGAGAAAAGGCAAAATCAACCGTTTCGGATACCCAAACCGACACCTCAACCACCCCTCAATCGGCTACATTCGCAACGGACAGTGTCTTTTTTATCGACTCTGTGTCATTGGGAAAATTAACAACAGAAGAACAATTGTGGGGACGGGTTTCATACAAGTGTCACTATCCTAAAGGAAACGACAACTATCTATTGGCGCAAAACAACATTCTCAACTGGATTTGCGAGCTATATTCCGACAGCACGCACTCAAACAAGGCGAACATGCAACAACTATTGACAAACAAAGGATTGGAAATGTTTAACCGTTTCAAAAATGAATTTCAGGAGATGTCACTTGATTCTGATTCTACCGATGAATACGTTGACTACGGAACCGATCTGGACGACGCTATTGATATAACTGTTGCTTTTGAAAACGACACATTAATTACATTCGAATATGGGCACACCTCGTATTGGGGCGGTGCGCATGACAATCATTATTTTTCAGGAACAACTTTCAACAAAAACACTGGTCACCGATATGGTTACGACTTATTGGCAAAATACGATGAAAAAACTCTAAGACGACTTATCATCAATGGATTAAAAGAATACTTCGAAGTCACGACTGATGTAGAATTGGAAAATGAACTTATGTTATTGGGTCCTCTTTCCGAGATTCCTTTCCCAGTCAGTTCGCCATATATTCTAAAAGATGGCATTCTCTTGATGTACCAATGTTACGAAATCGCCTGCTATGCTATGGGAATGCCGTCGCTCATCATTCCGTTAGAGTAATGATTTTCTACGGCAAGTTTTTATTCCCTGCCAATCAACCAGCAAGACAAGCGTAGTGTACAAAAACGGGAATATTGGTATTTTATACCGAACAATTCCGCCAATCACCGGGGTAGAAATTCCTATTTCCCACAAAAGAATGAGCGAGAAACACAGGCAGAACCAAACGAAATTTGTTTGCCGCTCTTCCGGACGTTTATGCCACACAATCACAAGCGCAAGCAAGACAAAGAATAGCAAGGACTCCAATGCCGGTGCCACTTGCACAATGCCGTGAATATCCCACAGGTAGGGCAACGCGAGGGCGTTCCAAATAGCCAATGGCGTTTCTTTCACAAAATTCCATACCGTTGATTCGAATGGGGCTAAAGGAACCACGCTTTGGGCATTGTAAAGTACAGCCGTATTGATGGCGTCGGTGCGTTTTCCAGCAAACGATTCAAAAAAAGGAATAGTATGCGTACCAAAATCGAGTATCCCGATAACGATAATTCCACCCAAACATATCAAAACATACGGCAACCATTTCCGCATAGGTTGAATCTTTTCTGTTACAAGCCACGCCACAGCAGCAGGAACCAGAGCCACAAGAATGAAAAACTTTAACACAACGAGCAACAGAAATCCAATACAACAATAAAATATGTTTTTAAAACAACACCTTTTTGCGCAGCTGAATAATCCGTACGTTGCACAACCGAGGGCAAACGTGGCGAGACATTCCTTGAGTATGCCTCCAGTCCATAGCAACGAAGACGGCATCAGCGTGATGAACAACAGAGCCAGAATATTTTTTCCGTAAAACGATTCGAATGTCTTGTAAATAAGCAAAAAACCAAACAAAGATAGCCCGTCGGCAATCACATAATGCACACCGATATTTCCAAACGACAGGAACATGATAATCATATTTACCCTGATAATGAGTCGATTATCCAAGAATGGCGCATATTCATACATTCTCGTCCAATGGTTTGTGTCCTTGAAATAATGGAACATTTCAGGTGTGTCGCAATTCAGGCCAAACAGGATTTTAAAAAAATCGCCAACAGACTCGTGGATGGAACCGAATAACACCACCGCATCGTCGAAATATTTGAAAATGTCGGCTGTGGCACGGTCAGGATAATAGTTTGTGTAAATAACATGCAACGCTCCCGAAGCGGCAAGTTTGCATCCAAAAATGGCGAACACTATCCACGGAGCAATTCCTTGCAGTCTGAAAAACGGATGTTTCCAAATCAGAACCACCAATACAATAATCCAAAAAACAGGAAGTACAACGCTCATATTGTGAATTTTCTATGCAAGTATAGAAAATAATTAAGAACATTAAAAATAAGATTTACGAAATCAGTGGAAAGGATTTCGTATCTTTGCCGACGTAAGTGCAAAACAATGGCTATACCGTATAAAGACTCAACAAAAGGTAAGAAAGGGCAGATTATTGACATGTTCAATAATATAGCGGGAAAATATGATTTCTTGAATCACGCGCTTTCGTTCAATATTGATAAACTCTGGCGGAACAAAGCCATTCGGGGAATACGGGCGATTAACCCGAAATCCATTCTCGACGTGGCAACCGGAACAGGTGATTTTGCAATACTCTCGGCCCAGAAACTTCATGCCGAACAAATCGTCGGTATCGATATTTCCGAAAACATGCTTGCGGTAGGACAAGAAAAAATTGCGAAGAAGAATTTGCAAAACATTGTTACTCTGCAACTTGGCGATAGCGAATCCATGCCGTTCGCCGATAATTCATTCGATGCAATCACCGTTGGATTTGGCGTCCGCAATTTCGAAAACCTTGAATTAGGTTTACAGGAAATGCACCGCGTGCTAAAACCCAATGGCGTAGCCGCAATTTTGGAATTCTCAATGCCGACTCATTTCCCTGTGAAACAATTTTATACGTTCTATTTCAAACGGATTTTACCGTTGGTTGGCAAATGGTTTTCGAAAGACTACGATGCCTATTATTATTTATTTAGTTCGGTGCAGGAATTTCCGTACGGACAGAAATTTGTTGAGATAACCCGAAATGTAGGCTTTTCACACACTAAAGTCACATCTTTATCGTTTGGAATAGCAAGTCTATACTTGTGTACGAAATAACTTGAAATCCTAAATCTTTATATTTTTGCAAAAACGATTCGGTTGAAAAGGATTCTATATATTGCGTTGCTTCTATTGATTTCTGTGCAGGGATTTGCGCAAAAAAAGAAGTTGTTGCACGACCAATCGTACGACACGAAATGGTTTCACCTTGGTTTTACACTGGGAACCAACTATATGAATTACCGAATTTTTCCTGATTCCACACTTTTGTACGTGGGAAATGCCGATTCAATTTATCATGTGGAATCGCGCGGAACGATGGGAATTGATTTGGGAATTGTGAGCGAAATTCGAATGGGTGATTATTTCTCGCTACGTTTTTTGCCAGGCTTGTTGTTCGGGCAACGTGATTTGATTTACCAAATCCGAAGAAATGGAACGCCCCGCACGGATCCAACGTTGAAGGAATATCGCATGAAGATTTCGAGCATCTATATTGATGCGCCTTTGTTGGTTAAATTCAAAGCTCGGCGAATCAACAACTACCGCCCGTATTTGGTCGGAGGAATGGCGCTCCGCTACGATTTGGACACCCGTCGGGTTGCGAAGGACAATGATGATTACACGATAAACCAGATTCCCATGGATTATTTCTATGAATTTGGATTCGGAATAGATTTTTTTATGGTGTATTTCAAACTGGCGACAGAATTTAAATTCAGTTTCGGCATCCAAAATATTCTGAAAGGAGAGCAAACCGAATATTGTACGGTTATGGATGGCCTGAAAAGCCGTATGTTCATCATATCGTTTCACTTTGAATAATTATGACACAAACTATATCGTTTCAGATTTCGCCTAAAGTTGCCGCAAATGAGTTTTTGCTGAAAAAATCCATTGCGGAAAACTTGTCGGTTCCGTTGTCTGAAGTCCACGATTATAGAATTACCAAACGTTCCATCGATGCCCGTTCACGCAACATCAAGATGAACCTAACGGTTCTTGTGGCATTTGGAAACGATGCCCATCTCCCCAAGGAGCAACTGCATTTCGAAAAAAGAGATGTGTCGCTGCAACCTGAAGTACATATTGTAGGCGCAGGTCCAGCAGGCTTGTTCGCCGCTCTCCGTCTGATTGAATTGAATCTTAGACCTATAATTCTGGAACAGGGAAAAGATGTGTCGGAACGGAAAAAGGACATTGCCCGTCTCAATCAAAACGAAGGTTGCAATCCACTTTCGAACTATTGTTTCGGCGAAGGTGGCGCAGGCACATTTTCCGATGGAAAACTCTACACCCGTTCCAAGAAGAAAGGCGACAACCGCCGTATTCTTGAACTTTTTGTAATCCACGGCGCCCATCCGTCGATTCTTGTTGATGCGCATCCACACTTGGGCACCGACAAACTTCCCGACATCATATCGAACATGCGGAATACCATTCTCGAATGTGGCGGGGAAATTCATTTCAATACGCAAGTAATTGATTTTGAGTTTAATGGAAATAAACTATCAAAACTGATTTGTCAGAACCAGACCTTCTCGGTGCAAAACGTGATTTTGGCTATGGGACATTCCGCCCGTCCGCTCTACTACGCAATGCATAACGCAGGCGTGGAACTGGAAGCAAAGGCGTGCGCAATGGGCGTGCGTGTGGAACATCCGCAGGAAATGATAAACCACATCCAATATCACGGCAATATGATGAAAGAACTGCCAGCCGCAAGTTATTCACTTGTGCATCAAGTAGATGGACGAGGTGTGTATTCTTTCTGTATGTGTCCAGGCGGAATCATTGTTCCGTCGATGACCGCTGAAAATCAAACGGTGGTAAACGGAATGTCAAATTCCCGTAGAAATTCCCCGTTTGCCAATTCAGGAATGATAGTGGAATTGCAAGTATCGGACTACGCTGATTTTCAACAATATGGAGTACTGTCGGGATTGAAATTCCAAGAACAATTTGAAGCGTTAGCATTTCAAAACGGTGGTCAGCGACAGATAGCCCCGGCACAGCGGATTTCGGATTTCATACGGAATAAAATATCGCCATCATTGTCTGCCACATCGTATTTGCCAGGCTTGGTGAGTTCGCCCATGCACTTTTGGATGCCACCAGCCATTTCGAAACGTTTGCAAGAAGGCTTGAAGTTCTTCGACCGTCAGATGCACGGTTTTGCAAGTTCCGAAGGAAAAATTGTCGGTGTGGAATCGCGGTCATCGTCGCCGGTAAGAATTCCACGGAATCCAGAAACACTTTCACACATTCGAATAGAAAACTTGTTTCCCTGCGGCGAAGGGGCTGGCTACGCCGGCGGCATTGTTTCTTCCGCAATCGACGGCATGAACTGTGCGGAATCTATTTCCCATATATGCCACAATAGAAATATGTAGAAACGCACGGCCGAACGTCTCTACTATACAACCCACAAAAAAAGAGTCCCTTGCGGAAAGCACACCAGCACCGTCATTTCGAGCGATGCGAGAAATCTGTTTTACGTTACCCATAAGTTCCCAAATGGAACATGTGGTTCTTTCATCTAATTTCTGCGAAACATAAATATTATTCAAATGCTTTGTTATCGCAGGTCTTTTTGTTCCAAACAACTCCGAATCTGTTATCGCGTTATGTTTATACTTTTGCAAATATAGGAAATTTGCTTTCTACGAGAACATTTTGAGGAAGAATGCTATATCAATAAACTTATTCCTATTCTACTGTTCTTCGCTTAAATTCTGAACAGAGAATAGCGGTTGCCACTGCCACATTCAACGATTCCGAGGTTTTGCCTGTTGTGTTGAACGATGGAATATGTATTGTTCTGTCAACACAGTCCGACACCGCGTCGCTGATTCCGTTCCCTTCGTTGCCCATCACAAGTATGGCATTTTGGGGAAGTTCCGATGTGTAGATATTTTCTCCGTGCATATCAGCGGCAAAAATCTCGGTATTTGAAACGGTTTTCAAGAATTGCGGCAAGTCAACATAATGCATTGATAATCTGAAAATTGCACCCATTGTTGCTTGCACAACTTTGGGATTATACACGTCAACACAGCCTTTGGAACACACAATATGCCGAATTCCAAACCAATCGGCAAGACGAATGATGGTGCCCATATTTCCTGGATCCTGAATGCCGTCGAGGGCAAGAACAAGCCCGTTCGTGTCGATTGGTGAATCGGATTGCTTGTAACATGCCAGCGCCCACACATCTTGTGGATTCTGCAAAAGCGAGATTTTCGAAATATCCTCGTGCGCCACTTCGTAACATTCGCATGAAACAGCGTGTTCCGCAAGCCATTCAGGGGTAGCCACCACACATTTCGTGCAGAAATCCGACTGCAGCAGCTCCGACACAAGTTTGTTGCCTTCAACCACGAATAGTTGTTCTTCGTCGCGCGTTTTCTTCTTCGCAAACGACGAGAAATACTTGATTTTGTTCTTACTCAATTCCATATTTGCAAATATGCGATTTATTTTGCTTGATACAATGTTGATTTTGTTACTTTTGTGCAAAATTTACGAAATGGATTTAGCAAAAATCATCAAGCGGAAAACCATGTTTTCGTTCGAGGTGCTTCCTCCTATCAAAGGACAAAGCATCGAGGGTATCTACAAAACGATAGACCCATTGTTGGAATTTTATCCACAATTCATAAATATTACCACGCATTGCGAACAGTACGACTCCAATGGAAAGCGTCTGCGCAAGCGCCCGGGAACAGTTGCCGTTGCTTCAGCCATTCATCATAAATACAATATTCCTGTTGTTCCGCACATTTTGTGTGGCGGTTTCACTCGCGAGGAAACGGAATATGTGCTGATTGACTTACACTACCTTGGAATCACCAACCTTTTGGTGCTTCGTGGCGATGGACGCAACAAAGAACATTTCCAACCAGAGGAAAACGGCAACCGTTATGCGATTGACCTACTTCGTCAGATTAACGACATGAACCAGGGAAAATATTTGGGCGACACGGAGCCGAACAGTTCCGCAAAAACATCGTTTTCGTGCGGTGTGGCAGGCTACCCCGAAAAGCACTATTCCGCATCGTCGCTCGACGAAGATATTCTCCACCTGAAAGAAAAAGTGGACGCTGGTGCGCAATACATTGTAACCCAAATGTTTTTCGACAACCAGAAATACTTCGATTTTGTGGAAAAATGCCGCGCCATCGGCATCACCGTTCCGATTATTCCGGGTATAAAACCAGTGGGATTTATGAGCCAAGTTGACGTGCTGCCCCGTATTTTCGGTTGCAAAATGCCGGACGAACTCGACAAAAATCTCCGTCTTTGCAAAACCGACGCCGATGCGGCGAAAGTTGGCACGGAATGGGCTATCTATCAGGCAAAGGAATTGATTCAGTACGGAGTT
The DNA here is from genome assembly GCA_017552705.1 of Bacteroidales bacterium. Classification (GTDB taxonomy): domain Bacteria; phylum Bacteroidota; class Bacteroidia; order Bacteroidales; family UBA1715; genus UBA1715. Next base: position 30,490 of record JAFZOY010000135.1, on the reverse strand, counting down.
CCATCGTTGCATTGGTTCACCTATTCCGACCCGACACAAATTGTTGATATAGCTAAAGCGGTTTACTAATGATTTCAATCAACAACCTTGCAGTTAGATTTGGCGGTTTCACTCTGTTCGACGATGTGTCGGTGATGATTTCCGCACAGGACAAAATCGGTCTTGTGGGCAGAAACGGTGCGGGAAAGTCAACATTGCTGAAAATTATTGCAAAAGAGGAACAGCCTACCGAAGGTGAGGTTGTGATTTCATCGGACTGGAAAGTGGGCTATCTGCCACAAACCATGAAAGTTTCCGATGGAAAAACCGTTTTGGAAGAGGTTCGAACTGCATTCTCCGAACTACGTGCCATCCAGTCGAAAATCGAAAAACTAAACACGGAACTGACGGAACGCACCGACTACGAATCGGATTCGTATCTCAAACTGATTCACCAAGTTACCGAATTATCGGACCAACTTGAAATGATGGGTGGAAATTCTGTTGAAGGAGAAATGGAGCAAATGCTCACCGGCTTGGGATTTTCGCGTGAGGATTTCAATAGAAAAACATCGGAATTCAGCGGTGGCTGGCGAATGCGCATTGAATTGGTGAAAATTCTTCTCCGCAAACCGCAGGTGCTTCTGCTCGACGAACCGACAAACCACCTCGACATTGTGTCAATCCAATGGCTCGAACGGTTTTTGGTGCAATACAAAGGTGCCATCATTCTGATTTCGCACGACCGTAGATTTCTTGACGCAATCACCAAAAAGACGTTCGAAATCAGTGTAAATAAACTTACCGTGTACCCTGCTCCATATTCCCAATATTTGGAACTAAAGGAGGAACGCTACACACAACAGCTTGCCGCCTACGAAAACCAGCAGAAAATGATTGAAGACACGGAAAAATTCATTGAACGGTTCCGATACAAGGCGACAAAATCCGTGCAAGTCCAGTCGCGCATAAAACAACTGGAAAAAATCGACAGAATTGAAATCGAAAAACAAGAAACTGGTGCATTCCATATAAAATTTCCACCTGCGCCCCGTTCGGGAACAATTGTGGTGAAAGCGGAACATGTAACCAAACGCTACGGCGAAAAACTTGTGCTCAACGACGTGGATTTACTTGTGGAACGTGGACAGAAAATCGCGCTCGTCGGTAAGAACGGCGAAGGTAAGTCAACCTTCATTAAAACGATTTTGAACGAAATCGACCACGAAGGTACAATCACACTTGGACACAATGTGAATGTGGGATATTTCGCCCAAAACCAAGATGAAATCTTGGACGAAAACGCAACAGTGTTCGAAACGCTTGACAAAATCGCCGTTGGCGAAATCCGCACAAAACTCCGCGATATTCTTGGAGCCTTCTTTTTCAGCGGCGAAGATGTCGATAAAAAAGTGAAAGTGCTTTCCGGCGGTGAACGGAATCGCCTTGCCATGGCAAAACTGATGTTGCAGCCCTACAATCTGCTCATCCTCGACGAACCGACCAACCACTTGGATATCCAGTCGAAGGAAGTGCTGAAACAAGCTCTGCTGAAATACGACGGCACATTGATTTTGGTTTCCCACGACCGTGATTTTCTCAACGGATTAACTACAAATATCTACGAAGTAAAACGCACGCACATCAAAGAAGTGATGGGCGATTTACAAGTATATCTGAACCAACTGAATCAGGAAGAACTTGCCGCATCGAAACTTGTTGGTGGCAACGAGAAAAAAATTACCGCTTCGAAAATCGACTTCCAACAACAAAAGGAGAAAGAACGGGAAAGCCGAAAACTCCAAAACCAGATTTCAAAAATCGAAAAACAAATACAGGATTTGGAAGAAGAAGTCCACCAATTAAACTTAAAGTTTATAGAAGACTCCGCCAATGTGGTTCCCGACGATTACAAGCACCACGCCGAACTACAGGAACAAATCGACACTCTCACGTTGCAATGGGAGGAATTGGTGGAAAAGTTGGGGTAAAGAAGATTGGAATCGCAATGCCTCTTACTTAAAATGTGGCAACGACCAGTTTTTTATCACGCTCACCGTCCGAACCACAAATATCACAATGGCGGCAACGATAATCGAAATAAAATCGGGACAAGAAAGCATATCCATAATCAAATAGATGCAGCCTCCTATCAAACAAGCAGTTGCGTAGATTTCCCGACGGAATATCAATGGAATGTCAACACACATCAAATCGCGGACAATACCGCCAAACACTGCGGTGAGAATACCCATCATCACCGACAAAATCGGATGAATGTCCAATGCCAGTCCCTTTTGCATTCCAATGATGGTGAACACGCTAATACCAATCGTATCGAATAAGAACAGTGTTTTGGAATATTTTTCAATATAGTTTCGGAACAGAAACGTGAAAACCACGCCAAACACAACAATATAAAAATACCAAATATCGTGTAACCACGCTACGGGAATGTTGAGCATCATATCGCGGAGCGTACCGCCGCCAATGGCAGTGACAAAGCCCAAGAACACACCACCGAACAAGTCGAAGCGTTTTCGGGCAGCCGCAAGCGCGCCACTTATTGCGAACGCCAGCGTCCCCGCATAATCAAACACCGACAGTAGGTAGTCAACGACCATATGTGCTATACATTAAATTTGAAGTGCATTATGTCGCCATCCTGAACCACATAATCCTTGCCTTCCATCGACATCTTTCCTGCCTCTTTCACAGCAACTTCGGAGCCATATGCAATATAATCTTCGTATTTTATAACCTCGGCTTTGATAAATCCTTTCTCAAAATCGGTATGAATAACGCCTGCCGCCTGTGGTGCTTTCGCGCCTTTGTGGTACGTCCACGCACGGACTTCCTTAGGACCAGCCGTGAGGAATGTCTCCAAATTGAGCAACGAATATGCCTGACGAATCAATTTGTTCACGCCCGGCTCGGTAAGTCCCACATCCTGTAGAAACATGTCGCGTTCCTCTTGCGTGTCGAGTTCGGCGATTTCCGCCTCCAAAGCCGTAGCCAAAATCAAAACTTCAGCCTTTTCGCCTTTGATGGATTCTTTCACCGCATCAACATATTTATTTCCGTTTATGCCCGATTCGTCAACGTTGCAAACGTACATCACCGGTTTCAACGTAAGCAAATGCAAATCATAGATTGCCGCCTTCTCCTCGTCGTCCAAATTGAGCGTACGAGCCGATTCGCCTTTGAGCAGGGCAGCCTTCACACGGGTAAGAATGTCGCACACATATTTCGCTTCCTTGTCGCCACCAGCACGAGCCTGTTTCTCAACTTTGCTCAAACGAGACTCAACAGTCTCTAAATCTTTGAGTTGCAATTCCATATCAATCGTTTCCTTGTCGCGGACAGGATTGATTGAACCATCGACGTGCGTGATATTTTCGTTTTCAAAACAACGAAGAACGTGGATAATGGCATCGGTTTCACGGATATTTGCAAGGAATTTGTTTCCCAAACCTTCGCCTTTGCTTGCACCTTTTACCAAACCAGCAATGTCAACAATCTCGACAGTCGTAGGCACAACTTTTTCGGGGTGAACAATCTTTTCAAGTTCGTTCAGTCGATTATCGGGAACGGTAATCATTCCCACATTCGGTTCTATCGTACAAAATGGAAAATTTGCAGCCTGAGCCTTTGCGTTCGTCAAACAATTAAATAATGTTGATTTTCCTACATTCGGCAAACCAACGATACCACATTTCAAACCCATATCGAAATTTATTTTTCGCAAAAGTAGTCTTTTTTAAATTTATTTTCACTGCAATTCTTATATTTGCATTATCAATTCTGAAAAATTCAATGGTTATTCATAACGAGAAATACACCAGTCGGAAGAAAATATGGAAAACATTTGGTGTGGTGCTTATCACAACAGTGTGTGTCTATATTCCACTTTCCGCAAACTTTCTCCGTGAGTTCGGCGTGGAAATCAAACCGTTGAGTGCCGGACTTTGCGCATTGTTGGTGCTTGCCGTGCTTGCAATCTATGCAGGTGTGGTGTATTTGCAGCACAAAAAGAAACTGAACTTCATATATATTTCCGATGAAGACAACGAGAATATTGTGTTCCGTTTCTATCATATTCAATTGCTTATGGCAAAATGTACGTCGTATAAAATTCCATTCGAGGCGTTCAAAAAATACGAAATCACCAACGAGGGGAACGACACATATCTCACTCTTTACCAAACAATGGGAAAAGGTCAACTGGCAAAATATCCGCCAATATGTCTAAACTCCCTTCAAAACGATGAAATTCAACAAGTTAAAGATTTATTAAACCAATATTGTTAGCGTATGAAAAAATTTATTCTTGTTTTAATTTTAGGACTCAGCATTTCCAATGTTTTTGCACAACGCGAAAACCAAAAATGGTATAATAATGGTATTGGTCCCCGTGTGGAAATCGTGAGTTCACCAATGCTTGAAGGTATCGACTACGAACATTTCTTCAAATATCGTTTTGCGATGAATATGATGTTCCTTACGGAATTCAGTACGTGTTACGAAGGTGCCCTATTGTTCAAATATGTGGCTTCGTATCCTAACATTGCATCGTATCTCCGTTGGTACTGCGGTGGTGGTCTCATTGGCGGAACTGAACTGAGAAGTAAAGAAATTGAAGGCGCGAAAGACCTTGTATATTTTGGTCCTACTGGATGTTTGGGTACAGGATATAACTTCAAGAAAATTCCTATCAATATTGGTATAGAATGGCGTCCATCGTGGAACGCATACTACAAAAACTTCGATAAAAACGAACCAAACCGTGACCGTTTGAATGTGAAAACAGTTGCGTTCACACTTCGTCTCATCACTCGTAACAAATACAAATAGTCACGTATTTGATGAAAAGATTTGTTGTTTTCGTGTGTTGCGCTGTATGTCTGTTTTCTTGTAAAAACAAGGAAAACAAGCCTACCGAGCACGTGTTCACCAATAATTTGATTGCTCCGAAATCGTGTATCACCTACGAACAGGAAATGATTATTCCCGAAGAATATTTTTTCTTTAAGTCAATCGATTTCAATCAGTTACTGCGTAAACTCAAACAAAAATCAACGAAAAAACAAATCACCACATATTTGCCGTTTTCCGACATTGTGTGCAACGACAACGATTTGCAAACAAAATTCATTGACGAATTTAACGAAGACGAATTCAAAACACTCTTGTTTAACGAAGAATGGGAATTAGACACCGAACTTTTTATAATGAAGAAAAAGGTGAATTCCTATTCATTGGTTCGGCAATACGTGCGCAATTCGGAATACGTTGGCAAAGTACAAACAAAATCAATCGTGGCGCGGTATGATTTTTCACACCTGCCCAAAGCAAATCCCAACGACAAAGCGTTTCGCCTGCTTGCAAGCGATGTGGCCTACGAAGTTCCACTTGTGAACAACGAAAATCCTGAATTTCTCGACGATATTCAAGTGAAGCAAGTAGTTAAAACCATTGTTGAGAAAGCCACATGTGGCAACGTTGACAGTTACAGTTTCGCCTACCGCGACAGCCTTATCCAGCGAACACTCGACGAAGTAAAACAATCGCTCGGGAAAGAAATCATCTGCTACGACACCGAAAACACGGAAACCTACGAAACTGACACACTTTGCATCGACAAAGATATTGATTTAAAAGAAATTACTGGTCTTGCGTTCATCGAAGACTGGTATGTGAACGACAGCACAATGGAAATTCTCAAGGATGTGAAGGGCATAGCACCTGTCCGCACATATTACCACAATACAGACGACACACAATCAGAATTAGTTAAATCAATACCCTTTGTTATGTACCTAAAAAATCACGACAAAGGGAAATAATATTTTCCCATGAAGCCGCAAGAATTAGTATTTTACATTGCAACAGCAATGTTGCAGGACATTGGCCCCGTGAAAGCCAAACAATTGATTTCGTATGTAGGAAGTCCCGAACAGATTTTCAAGGAATCGCCGTCAACGCTGAAGAAAATCCCCACAATAGGGGAAGCACTGGCTAAAGCTATATGCGAACAACACGTGATGGAACAAGCCGAGAAGGAACTCGACTACATCACCAAAAACAACATCTCAGTGCTAACCTACGTTGACGAAGCGTATCCGCACCGAATGAAAAACTGCGAAGATTCGCCGCTGTTATTCTTTTACAAAGGCGACATCGACTTCAACCGAAGTAAATTCATCAGCATTGTGGGTACCCGCAACGCCACCGATTACGGAAAACGATGCTGCAAAAACCTCATCGCCGAAATAAAATCGTATAATCCAGTGATTGTAAGCGGATTGGCGTTTGGCATCGACGTATGCGCCCACAAAGAGGCACTTGAAAATGGATTGGACACAATTGCCGTGTTGGGAACACAGTTAGGGCAAATTTCCCCCACTTGCCACACCGACATTGCAAAAGCAATCACCCAACAAGGCTGTGTGATGACGGAATACCATTCGCAAACGAAATTCGACAGCAAACTGTTCGTGCGCCGCAACCGAATCATTGCCGCCCTCTCCGATGCCACCATCGTGGTTGAAAGCAAGAAAAAAGGTGGGGCATTGATTACCGCCGATTTCGCAAACCAATACAACCGCGACGTATGTGCATTTCCAGGCAATGTGGGCAACAATTATTCCGAAGGATGCAACGCACTCATTAAATCGAACAAGGCTGCTCTGATAGAATCCGGAAAAGATTTGGAACAGCTTCTCAACTGGGACATTGAATCCAAAACCAACAAAAGCCCCCAACGGGAACTATTTGTAACGTTGAGCGACGACGAAAAACGTATAGTGCAGTACCTCGAACAAAACCCCGACAGCCTCATCGACCGAATAGCAATAGACTGCGGCATTGCCACAAGCAAACTTTCGAGCCTGCTGCTTACCATGGAATTTACTGGGCTTATAACCTGTTTGCCAGGGAAACGGTTTCGAAATAATTGATGATGTTGCCAATAAAAAGATACATCGTAAAACTGATTTAGGCGTCGCATATTCGTTTTAAAAGAATCCTTGCTAATATAACGAGGATTTCTCGATCGTTTTTTTGGGAATGTTTTCCAAAAAAAGTATCTTGCCATAAAAATAAAATGATTTGACTCTTTGGCAAACAAGGATTTTATATGACACCTAAAGAACAAATAACCGAACTTCGAACTGTTTTACATAAACACAACTACAATTATTATGTAAAGCACAATCCTGAAATCTCAGATTTTGAGTTTGACAAACTGCTCAAACAGTTGCAGGATTTGGAGCAACAATACCCTGAATACTATGATCCAAATTCACCCACTCAACGGGTTGGAAGCGATTTGAGTTCCGATTTCACACAGGAAGTCCACGAATATCCTATGCTTTCATTGGCTAACAGTTATTCGAAAGAGGATTTGCAGGAATTCGATGCAAGAATCCGTAAAATACTGGGAGACAGACCGTTCATCTATACGTGTGAACTAAAATACGACGGTGTTTCGATTTCGTTGCAATACAAAAACGGCAAACTCACCCGTGCACTCACCCGTGGAAATGGCATCCAAGGCGACAACATCACCAACAATGCAAAAACCATAAAGACTATTCCGCTGCAACTACATGGAAATTTTCCTAACGAATTGGAAATCAGAGGCGAAGTGGTGATGCCACGGGCAGGATTCAACGCACTCAACGAGGAACGGATTGAACAAGGTGAACAGCCGTTTGCAAATCCCCGAAATGCAGCATCAGGCTCGTTGAAATTACTGAATTCCCGTGAAGTTGCCCGACGTCCGTTGCAGGCGAATATGTACTACATTCCTTCGGAAACGCCAACCGATTCGCATTTCGAAAACCTTGAACTTGCGCGCTCGTGGGGTTTCAATGTTCCCGAACTTTCGGAGCAGTGCAAAAACATCGACGAGGTGTATGCGTTCATCAATAAATGGGACACAAAACGGAAAGATTTACCTTTCGACACCGACGGCATTGTGATAAAAGTTGACTCCATCTCGCTTCAGGAGGAACTTGGCATGACTGCCAAAACACCCCGTTGGGCTATCGCATTCAAATTCAAGGCGGAACAAGCACGGACACGATTGATTTCGGTTGATTTCCAAGTGGGACGGCAAGGAACCATTACCCCGGTGGCGAATCTGGAGCCTGTATTGCTCGCCGGCACAATCATCAAACGGGCAAGTCTCTACAATGCCGACCAAATGAAAGAACTCGACATTCGCATCAACGATTATGTGTTTATCGAAAAAGGTGGCGAAATCATTCCAAAGGTGGTGAGTGTTGACACCGCCGCCCGCGACGAACATTCCAAGCCGCTTCAATTCATCACCCACTGCCCCGAATGCGGAGCGGAACTGATTCGTATGGAAGACGAAGCGAATTATTATTGTCCGAATTCAAAACATTGTCCACCACAAATCAAAGGAAAAATCGAGCATTTTGTCGGACGCGAGGCTATGAACATCGCCCTTGCAGGTGCAACCATCGAACAGCTTTACAATGCAGGATTACTGAACAATGCAGCCGATTTCTATACCCTCACCTACAACGATGTGATTCACCTCGACCGTTTTGCGGAGAAATCAGCCAAGAACTTGATTGACAGCATACAAGAATCCAAATCAGTGCCGTTCCATCGGGTTCTCTACGCAATCGGAATCAGACATATAGGCAAAGCAAGTGCGAAAGTTCTTGCGAATAAATTCCACACTATTGACGCAATACAAAACGCAAGCCTTGAGGAACTTCAGGAAACCGAAGATGTGGGCGAAATCATTGCAGAGAGCATCAAGCAGTTTTTTGCCGACGACGACAACCGTGCATTCATCCAAAAACTAAAAGACAACGGCGTACAATTCGAGGTAAAGGAAAAAGCAGCCGCAAGCAGCACTGTTTTGGAAGGTAAAACTATTGTGATTTCCGGCACGTTCCGCGACCATAGCCGCGACGAAATGAAAGATTTGATTGAGGCAAACGGCGGAAAAAATGTTTCGGGCGTTTCGAAAAGCACCACATATCTGCTTGCAGGAGAAGGAATTGGGCCAAGCAAACTTGAAAAGGCGCAGACATTTGGCGTTCAGATTATTAGTGAAGATGAATTTTATGCAATGATAGGACAACAATCCTCTGAGGACACACATCCAACATCGGAAAACAAAAAACCTACTTCGGGCGAACAGCAATTGTCGCTTTTCTAACATTTATTTTCCGATTCCAAAGATTTTAATTTTCTTTGCATAAAAGTAATTTCTATGGGACGCAAACTTTTAAAAGTATATGTTATCCGACCTGTGCGGAACTTCTGCCTATACCATTTGGCACGGTTCATCGCTGGTTTCCGCTTTATAATTCCCCGCAAAGTTGCCGATGCATGGCACGGTTTGTTGGCTCGAATCGCCTACCCGTTTATCAAGCCATTGCAAAAAACGGTTGAAAATAATCTGAAAATCGCCTACGGCGACACATATTCCAAACACGAGGCATACAAATTCGGGAAAAAACTATTAGTGTTATTAATCCACTGCCTCACCGACTACATCTGGCTTTCGGGCAAGAAAACCCGAAAAGAGTTTTCCAAATTTTTCACCGTGGAAGGCGAGGAATATCTACAAGAAGCATATAACCGTGGGAAAGGCGTGCTCTGTATGGTTCCACACACCTGTGCATGGGAATTTTCGGCAATCCTGCCGCCTGTCCTTGGCTACGAAACATCGGCGGTGAGCAGCAAATTGCGGAATCCAGGGCTAAACCAATTCATTATCAACCTTCGGGAATCGAGAGGAATGAAAAACATTTCACGTGAAAATTCCCGAGGACTGAAAAACATTTCGGTGAAAGAACGCTGCTACGACAAACTTGTGGCGGCTTTGAACAAAGGCGAATGCCTAATTATAATGATTGACCAGGACAGCGTAAACATTAAAGGTGAATTTCTGCAATTTTTCGGACACCGCGCCTACTCTCCTCTTGGCGTCGCCCGACTTGCACTCGATACCGAAGCGGCGATTGTGCCGATGTTCACCATAAGAAACAACGATGGTTCGTATGTATTCAAGATCCGTCCAGAAGTAAAAATGGAACTTACCGGCGACCGCAACCACGACATAATTCATAACTCGCAGATTCACAACGATGTAATGGAATCTATCGTACGTGAATATCCTGAACAATGGCTGTGGTTCCATAAGCGTTGGAAAACAACACCCGAAAGTCTTGCATTCCATCTTAAAGTACGTGCCGACGAATGGGAACTTGCTCGCCGTGCCGACCTTAGAAAACAAGAGGAAGAACGGATAAAAGAAGAAAAAAGACAACACCGCGAAGCACAAAAACAAAAAATCTGTAACCTATTCCACCGCAAATGAAAAAGAATTTCATCTACATATTGGTAGCCCTTGCGCTCGGTTGCGCTTCATGCGACAAAAATCCGTACCATCGTAACGTGTCGAATATTCAAGTGGAATTTCAAACCATTCCATTCCATACTGATGTGGAGAAAGTTGGTATGCAAAAAGACGAAGATGGTTTCCGTGAATTGCAGAAGAAATATGGTGCGTTTCTCGATACCTACATTACCGATGTTGGTCGTTTGACAGGTATTCCCGAAAATCGTACCGAATTGAATACTTTGCATACGTTCATTATCAACAAATGGATTCAGGAATTGTATCGTTTGAGCGACAGCACGTTACAACAAAATAAGCCTATGCTTGACAAGAAAATCACCAATGCGCTCAAATATTTCAAATACTATTTCCCAGAAAAAAACATACCTGAATTCTATACGTTCATCACGGGTGTAAACTACTCTATGGCAATCGATTCCAACATTATTGCAATTGGTATCGACAAATATCTTGGTTCCAACAACGATTTCTACAACTCCATGACAATCGAGTCGTATATCAAACGGAACATGAATCCCGAAAAAATTCCCGCTGACCTTATGCGAGCTTTGGCAGAAAGCGAGTTTCCAAATGGATTTGACGAGGATTATCTATTGGCGATAATGCTGCAACATGGTCGCTACCAGTATTTTATGAAGTGTATGTTGCCCGATGAACCCGACACTCTCCTATGGGGATTCACCGCAAAACAACTGGATTTCTGCGAAAAATCGGAAGGGGAATTCTGGAAATATCTCATCAGCACCGACAATCTATTGTTCACAACCGACTATATGACACAAAAACGATTTGTGGAAGACGGTCCATTCACCGCCGTGTTCACCAAAGAATCGCCCGCCCGCGTGGGACAATGGATTGGCTTCAAAATAGTGGAATCGTATATGAAAAACAATCCCAAAGCGACCTTGGAAGATTTGTTTTCAATTCGATCATCGAAAGAAATTATGAGTAAAGCACGATATAATCCGAAATAATTCACAGAAATCAGTATATTTGTTTTTCAAATAATAAAAAAGAGAATCTATGAGCAACAATAACTATTGCGTAATTATGGCGGGAGGTATCGGAAGCCGTTTTTGGCCTCTCAGCACTTCTGCTACGCCCAAACAGTTTCTTGATATTTTAGGTGTTGGGAAAACACTCCTGCAACTCACATACGAACGAATGGTGAAATTAGTTCCGCCTGAAAATTTCTACGTGGTAACTAATGCACAATACGAAAAAACTGTATTGCAACAATTGCCAGAACTCTATCCGTATCAGATTCTAAAAGAGCCACTTAGAAAAAATACAGCTCCTTGTATCGCATACGGAAACCACGAAATACGAAAACGTTCCAAAAATGCGAACATTATCGTAACCCCATCCGACCATTTGATTCTCAACGAAGATGAGTTTTTGAATACGGTACGTGCTGGATGGGAATTTTCGCAAAACAACGACGCTCTTCTTACATTAGGTATAAAGCCAACCCGTCCTGATACAGGATATGGCTATATTCAACTCCGTGAGGAAGTTACCGAAATCAATTCGCACAAAATAAACAAGGTGAAAACCTTTACGGAAAAACCTGAATTGGAAATGGCAAAAGTGTTCCTGAAAAGCGGTGATTTCTTCTGGAACTCAGGTATATTCCTGTGGTCGCTCACGGCAATCGACAACGCATTCAAGACATATCTTCCTAAAGTGTACGAATTGTTCGAAGCACAATCGGAATTGTTCGTATTGGACGATATTTATTCTAAATGCCCCAACATTTCCATTGACTACGGAATTATGGAAAAAGCTGAAAATGTGTTTGTTATGCAATCAAGTTTCGGCTGGAGCGACCTTGGAACATGGGGCGCGCTCTACGAAAATGCGGAAAAGGACGAAAAGGAAAATGCTGTGATTGGGACAAACGTAATGGTTTATGACACAAAGAATTGCGTTATTTCCGTACCAAATAAGAAAGTTGCCGTTTTAGACGGTCTGGATAATTTTATTGTTGTTGATTCTGCCGATAGATTGCTTATCTGCAAACGAGAAGACGAACAAAAAATCCGTCAATTTGTTAACGATATTAAATTTAAGAAAGGTGATTCGTACATATAAACTTTGCATCGCCATATTGCTATGCGCGTGTTCATTTTCGTTCGCCCAAACCGACGAAGATTTGAAACCTAAAAATGTGTTCGTAATTTCAGGAACCAACATTCCTGACTCCGTTATGCAAGTTATGAATTATTGCACCGAGGTTTGGAGCCAATACATTTCTTCCGACGTTCCCATACAGGTAAGTGTATCCCTACAGGAACTGAAACGAAATGTGAACGCATACGCAAAACCAACGAATTATTACGCTATCGAAGATGTTTATTATCCTGTAGCCCTTGCGGAGAAAAAGAAAGGGAAAAACCTCAACGGCTCCGACGCCGACATTGAGGTTGTCATCAACAAAACTATGAATTGGTACCTCAAAACCGATGAAATTCCTGAATCACTTCCCAAAGGCGTATATGACTTGACCACCACCCTTTTGCACGAATTAGCCCACGGTCTTGGTTTCATTGGTAGCATCGACAACGCCACCGCAACCACATTGGCGGCTCCAACTATCTTCGATATGTTTGTGGTTGATTCCACGGGTGCTTTACTTGTGACAAAAGATGACAATACCTACAAGGTAAATAATCAGCAACTTACAAGCGACAGCCTATTTTGGAATGGTCAATTTGCAAAATTGTTCTGCGGCGAAACAATTGAGTTATATGCTCCAGAAAAATTCAACAGCGGTTCCACCGTATATCACTTAAACGAGGTGACATACCCCAGCGGTTCAGGTTTCGAACTTCTTACACCGCAATTGGATAATAGTGAAATCTTTAGAACGCCTGATTTGGCCACAATCTCCATTCTTGCCGATATTGGTTGGAACGATTATTTCATTGCATCTAAAGAGCCACTAAACAGCTCTGATTTCCAAGCAAATACAAAACTTTCATTTTCTATAAATGAGTCTTTCATACAAAAAGACAAGCAGATGATTTTGTATTCTTTCGATGGTGGCAAACACCTCATTGAGTTATTACCGGAATACAGCGAGGAAACAAGTATGTTTGAGGCTGAAGTTCCCGCATTGCAGTTCGACCACACTATTTCGTACAAGATCCGTTCTCTCACAACAAACGGCGACACGCTGTTTTTGCCAAATAAAGATGCCTATTTCTCCGTGTACATCGGCGACGACAACGAGGCTCCTACAATAGAGCACACGCCTATCATATCGGCACGAGCTACTGTAAACGAGGTAACTAGCGATATTGTGTTTACCGCTGAAATAAACGACAACTTTGAAATAGATTCGGCATACGTTGAATTATATACTACCGATGAATCATCAAAGTCTATCCTAAAATTCCCGAGCTCTGGGTTATGCAGCGTTTCACTAAGTTTTCCTCCGGGTGCAAATTATGCCAAAGGTGACGTGCTCCATTACAGAATCGTTGCTGTTGACAAAACTGGAAATACCAGCATGACAAACGATGGCGAGTTTTTCGTAATTACTTTTGAAGAACCGCTTGATGCAGTCCGTTATTTTGAAGCAAATTTCGACGACGAAAATGCGGAAAGCTATTTCACATTGGATAAGTTTTCAATCAAAAAAGAAAATGGTTTCCAAAACAAAGCGCTCCATACCGAACATCCTTACGCCTATACAGGACTTGACGGAAAATACAACCAATACACGGCTACAATCAAACAGCCAATTATTATCGCAAAAAATCCAGCCACACTCACATTCGACGAGGTTGTACTGGTTGAACCAGGAAAAGCTGGAATTTCATTCGGTTCGTTCGGTTTTTGGGACTATGTGATTGTGGAAGGTTCAAAAGATTCCGAGAATTGGTATGCGTTAGGAAAAACGGGTTGGGACAGCCAGATTTTCTCCGATTGGAAAAATCGGTACTATTCGTCAACGAAAAACGATGGTAGCAACGAAAATAGTTTGGCAGTTGGTGATTCTACACTGTTTAAGAAACACACTATCAATCTGTTAGAGAATAAATATTTCCGAACTGGCGATACTATTTTTGTTCGTTTCCGTTTGCAATCCGATGCGACCAACTACGCTTGGGGCTGGGCAATCGACAACATTCAAATTCAGGAACGTATGAAATTGTCGGTTCCGTATATACAAAACAGTGCTGTTGTGTACCCGAATCCATGCAAAAACACGTTGTATATTGAAACTACCGACTTAGCATCTGTGAAACTCTACGACAAAACAGGCGCACTTGTTCTTTCCTCAAAAGAGAGTCCAGTAGATGTGTCACAATTGCCAACAGGAATATACGTTGTTGCTATCACCAACAAGGATGGGAAATCAACATCGCAACTGATTGTTATTCAGAAATAACTTTCTGAATTCGTCTTTGCAGATATGAAGATTGTAATCAACACACGGTTGCTTATAAAAGGCAGAATTGACGGAATTTCACGTTTTACGTACGAAACAATCAAACGTATTTGCGTGAATCACCCCGAACATCAGTTCTATCTGCTGTTTGACAGAATGTATGACAAGGATTTCGTTTTTTCTGAAAACGTGAAACCAATCATCGTTCCGTTTCAGGCACGGCATCCGTTTTTGTGGTGGTTTTGGTTTCATTCGCAAGTGCCTCGCGTGCTGAAAGCGTTGCAACCCGACGTGTTCGTCTCTACCGACGGATATAGCGTTGTGGAATCGCCTTGCGCCGTGGTCGATGTGATTCACGACTTGAATTTTGAGCATTATCCCGAATATTTGCCGTGGTTGGTACGAAAATATTATCAGAAGTATTTTCCGCAATACGCCCGTCACGCAACGCGTGTGGCAACTGTTTCGGAATTTTCGAAGCAGGATATCCACTCGCTCTACAATGTTCCGTTGGAAAACATCGATGTGGTGTATAATGGCGTAAGTAGCGTGTTTACGCCGTTAATCGACGTGGAGAAAAACATCATCAAACAGAAATACACGAATTCGTGTGATTATTTTGTGTATGCCGGAACGCTTCATCCTCGGAAAAACATTGAAAATCTGTTTGCTGCATTTGCCATTTTTAAGGAAAAAACAAATTCCACGATGAAACTGGTGATTGTTGGCGAAGCAATGTTTCTGGCTCATTCCATTCAACGGGCGTACGACAAACATCCGTACAAAAAAGATATTGTTTTCACGGGACGTGTGTCCGACAAGGATTTGCATTATTTGTTGGGCTCGGCGTTCGCAATGACGTATGTTCCTCTGTTCGAAGGATTTGGCATTCCAATTTTAGAAGCGTTTGCGTGTGGCATTCCCGTCATCACTTCAAATTGCACCTCTATGCCCGAAGTCGCTGGCGAAGCGGCTCTTCTGTGCGAACCGCAGGATGTCTCCTCGATTGCCGATGCAATGATTCAATTAAGTCAGAATCAGGAACTATACGAACAATTGCGTAACAATGCAAAGACGCAATTGGAGCGTTTTTCGTGGGATAAGACAGCCGATTTGTTGTGGAATTGTATAGAAAAAACTCAATCGCGTTAGTTCAAATTCAAGAACCGTCCCCAATTTAATTCAGGTACAAAATTCCAATTCCAACCAACACGCCAATCAGGACAATACCTTTTTTCAATATATTTTGTTCCTTGAATAAAAACGCCCCGGCGCAAAACGACACCAACACGTTGCTGCGACGAATTGCCGAGATCACTGCTATCAGTGCCCCGGGAATACTTAATGCATAGAAATAGAAAAAGTCGGCACAAACTAAAAATATACCTATAAACGGAATTGTCCACCGCCATTCAAATACTTTCTCGTTTCGCTTTGGATACCAAACAAACAGACAAACTGGAATCATCAAAAGAAACTGATATACAGAGAAATACGCTTGGACTTCCATTTTTGGGATACCACATTGCGCAATCAAATATTTGTCGAACAGCGCACTTACTGAACCTAAAATCGTCCCCAAGAAAATCAAGTAAATCCATACATTATGCGAAAATCGTATGCCTTCCTTTCGTCCGAGCAATGAATACAGCAGCAAACTCACAATGATGAGCAGAATACCGCACCACTGCGTTGCAGTCAACGATTCGTGCAACAACAAAACTGCACCAAAGAGTGTCCACATTGGCGACGATGAACGTATAGGACCAACTATGGAAATTGGAAGATATTTCATCGCATAAAACGAACATATCCAAGAAGATAGAACGATTATGCTTTTTATGAAAATCAAAAATTGGTCGTGCCAGTTGGTAAACGGAATGAAAAACAGTGAATCAGCCAATACCTCGGGGGCAACCAACGAAATTACAATCAGCGGAATAAATAATAACAGCGAGGTTGCCGACGAAAACAAAAGCACCAGCACGACAACATTTTCCTTTACCGAGATTTTCTTGAAAATGTCGTACACACCAAGAAACAAAGCAGAAATTATAACCAGAACAACCCACATACCTACTTTGTTTTAATTGCCATTTTGAAAAGCGTCATCTTGAGATTTGTTTTGCCAAAAGTAGGCAATTTTATGAAACGCGGAGATTTTTTTTCAATTCAGTCTTTAATTTGTTCATTTCGGCTACAAACTTCGAAAAATGGTGGTTCTTCAAACCTAAATTTCTACTTTTGTAAGTAGAAGAATTCTAAAATATGAAAAAATTAGTAAGCTCAATATTTGATGCAATACTACGATGGACAATATTTTGTTTAGCACACTTGTTTTTCAGACCAAAAGTTGAATATGTGACTGCTTCGGCAAAAAACAATATTTTCAAAGAACCGAGCATAATTGTAAGCAACCACATTTGGCACGCCGACGGAATAGTGATAGGTTCTTCGTTTGTTCACGAAAAAATATGCCACATGGCGGCAAAAGACCGCTTTGACGACCCCAAGCAGGCGTTTTTCTTCCGTCACACAAATTGCATTCCCATCGACCGCTACCAATTGGATACCAGTTGGATTTATCAGGCGATTGACAAGCTGAAAAACCAGCACGAACATATTGCCATCTATCCCGAAGGCCGCCACGGCAAGAATGGAGAAATTCTGCCGTTTCATTCGGGAATAACAACGATAGCTGCCTTGGCACAAGTGCCATTGGTTATGATTTACATTGACGGGCCGTATCACTGGATTTTCGGAAGACGACTTCGTTTGCTGGTAAGCGACACACTTCGTTTAGACCCGCCAACGCAAGGAATGACAGCCGATTACATACAGGAACAGACCGAAAAACTACATTCAAAAATGCTGGAAATGCAGGCATTGCTGTGGGAACGGCATCCAGAGAGACGAAAAGGAAACAAATCGATATAAGATTAAAAATTAAAATTACAGATATGGGAAATTATTTTTATGACATGATTCCTGCTGAAGAATTGGCACAACTATCGTACCTGCCGACTTTGGCTGATTTTTTGGAAAAATTGAAAAACGATTATGCCGACCGCAAGGCCGTATCGGATTTAAAAACAACATACACATACGCTGAATTTTATGAACGTATAGGAAGACGTCGTACCGTTATCGAACAACTTGGTCTGCCGAAAGGCTCACATATAGCAGTGTGGGACAGAAACTCGATTGACGCGATGGAACTTTATTTGGCAATCACGTCAGCAGGATACGTAACGGTAATGTTTCCAGCCGTTTTGCAAGAAATGCAGATGTTGGGCTCGTTAAAGAAATTCGACGTGGCTGCAATGTTCGTCCGTGACGAATTTAAGCCGATGTGCGACAAAGTTTCGGTACAAATGCTTTCCACACACGAAATCGCCGACACGTTCACGCCAAGCGCTGCCGTTACCAAAGATACGTTGGCAAGTATTTTCTTCACGGGAGGAACCACAGGCGTTCCTAAAGGCGTAATGCTTACCCACGGAAATATGATGCGTGGCGCATTCAACGGTATCTTTATGACTACCAGCGTTTTGAAAGAACATAGATATATTGCATTTTTGCCATTCTCACATATTTTTGGTGTTGTTCGTGGCTTGCTGTCGTGCTTCTACACAGGTGCTTTGGTGTACGCTTGCGAGGACATGAAGGCGGGAATCGGTACGTTGCCTATGGTGAGACCGACGTGTTTGGTGCTGGTTCCGGGCTTATGCGAAATATTGCTCGGGCTTGTCAAAGTACACGGCGTGGGATTCCTGGGTGGCGCCTTGGAGGTTGTTATCTCGGGTGCGGCAAACGTTCCACCTGTATTGATTAAGGAATTCAAGAAACTGAACATAAAATTGCTCTTTGGCTACGGATTGACCGAAAGTGCCAATTTGGTTTCAGGAAATGCTGACGTGGAAGCACTTCCAACATCAGTTGGACAGCCATATCCTGGTCAGGAACTCAAGTTTGTCAATGGAGAATTGTGGGTGAAAGGCGACAATATTATGCAAGGATATTACAACGATCCAGAAGCGACGAAAGAAGCTTTGGAAGATGGTTGGCTAAAGACTGGCGACCTTGTTCGTCAGGACGAAAAGGGATATCTTTTCATTGAAGGTCGTATTAAAAATATCATTTTGCTGAAGAATGGCGAAAATATTGTGCCTGAGTCAATTGAGGAGAAATTTTACCAGAATCCGTTGGTGCGTGACTGTTTGGTGAAACCAGTTATAGTAAACGGCGAGGAAGTTGTCGGTATTGAAATCCTGCCTCGAATGGAATCGTTCCAAGGCGACGATGCGGCTACAATCCAACAAAAATTGCAGGCGTTGGTAAATGAAATAAACACACAATTGCCACCGTATGCACGAATCATCAACATGAAAGTCCGTACCGAAGACTTCAAACGTACGGGTGCGCTCAAAGTTGACCGTAAAAATTCATAATACGTTACATTTCAAATAGATACAAAATGACAATAGATAAACTGAAAACGATATTTGAAACTGTCATACCCAATGTTGACACATCAAAAATAACGATGGACACGCAATTGCAACAAGATTTGGGCATTACGTCGTTATCAATGTTACTTTTGGCGTTGGCAATCGAAAAAGAGTTTGATTTTCGTTTCGATACCATGCAACCGTTTCAAACGGTAGGCGAGGTTGTCAATTATATTGATGAAAAAACAAAAAAATAGGTGTTGGCAACAATACCTATTTATTTTGTTTTCAGCGTGATAACCGTAATTTCCGGTCGTGCGGCAATGCGAATCGGAAAGAACGTGAAGCCCAGTCCAGCGTTCACATAGAGCGATTGCTCGCCCTCGGTGTACAAGCCCCGATATTCGGGATACATTGAGCGGGAAAGCGACAAAAACGGCAAATCCAATTGCCCTGCGTGCGTGTGTCCCGAAAGCGTCAACGGGATGTCGGTTTTGGGAATCACTTCTTCACGCCAATGTGTCGGGTCATGCGAAAGCAGGATGCTGAACAAACCGTCGGTTCCCATTTGTGCCTTGCCCAAATCGCCCACATGAGGAAACGGCGGACGACCAACATTTTCAACGCCGATGATGGCAATGCTTTCATTTCCACGAGTGATTTTCTCGTTTTCGTTTAACAACAACCGCCAGCCAAGATTTTGTTCCTTTTCAATCAGCCGTTGCAACGTGTCGCGAGTGCTCATCAAAAACGAATAATCGTGGTTGCCAAGCACCGAAAACACGCCATCGTTGGCTCGAATCGTTCGGAGAATGTCGAAAAACGGATCGATTTCGCTATGATTGTTCGTCACCAAATCGCCCGTAAAACAGACCATATCGGCATTCTGAGAATTAACAAGTTCAACCATTCGTTTCATTTGTCTGCCGTTCGGATTCCACGAGCCACTATGAATGTCGGATATGTGCACGATTTTGTAGCCGTCGAACGCAGGCGGCAACTTCGGAGAAGCAATTTCAACCGTTTGCACATCGTATTTGTACAATTCCACAAAACAACCATAGAGCAACGTTACAAGGATGACTCCCGCCAAACCAACGCCAATGATGATAAATGGCAGTGTTGGAATATGTACCAAGGCGGCAAGTCTGCCAAGAAGCGCAACCAGCGTGTAGGCTATTTTCGGCAATTGCAGGCACAGCAATGCAAAACCTGCAAACCCTATATGACGGAACTTTGCCGTTTGGTCAGCTTCAAATGCAAATGCCACCATTAGTAGCACAACAACAATCTGCGGAACCCAATATAACCACTGAAATCCACCGAAAACCATTGGTTTCACCACCGTTTCGTAAATGTAGAAATCGGGGGCAAACAAAATCAGCAGAAAAATGAAAATGACAAACAGAAATTTCATCTTGTCTAAAAAAATGTAGAGACGCGCCATGGCACGTCTCTACAAGATAAACATCGAGAAAAGAGATATTATCTCATTTCTTTGTATTTGTTAATCAAACCATTCGTTGAAGAATCGTGACTTGAAACAGCGTCGTTGTTCTTCAATTCAGGAAGAATCACGTTAGCCAACTGTTTTCCAAGTTGCACGCCCCATTGGTCGAAACTGAAAATGTTCCAGATGATACCTTGGGTGAAAATCTTGTGTTCGTACATTGCGATTAACGAGCCCAACGTTCTTGGAGTCAATTTCTTGAACAAGATAGAGTTTGTAGGGATATTGCCTTTGAATACCATAAATGGCAACAACATAGCGATATCTTCATCCGATTTACCTTGTTTTTTCAATTCGGCAGCAACTTGTTCAGCAGTTTTACCCATCATAAGAGCCTCTGGCTGAGCGAAGAAGTTAGCCAACAACTTTGGATGGTGGTCGCCGATAGGATTTTGTGAAATGGCAGGAGCCATGAAATCGCAAGGAATCATTTTCGTTCCCTGGTGAATCAGCTGATAGAATGCGTGTTGACCGTTTGTTCCCGGTTCACCCCACAAAATCGGGCCTGTCTGGTATGAAACCTCTTTTCCGTTGCGGTCAACATATTTACCGTTACTTTCCATATTTCCTTGTTGGAAGTAAGCCGAGAAACGGTGCATATATTGGTCGTATGGCAAAATTGCCTCTGTTTCGGCACCATAGAAATTGTTGTACCAGATGCCAATCAATGCTAAGATTACAGGAAGGTTTTTGCTGAAATCCGTGTTACGGAAGTGTTTGTCCATTGCGTGTGCACCTTCCAACAATTCTTGGAAGTTTTCGAAACCGATGTTGCAAGCGATTGACAAACCGATTGCACTCCACAACGAGTAGCGACCGCCAACCCAATCCCAGAATTCAAACATATTGTTTGTATCGATGCCAAATTCCGAAACAGCTTTTGCGTTCGTGCTTAATGCAACGAAATGTTTTGCAACGGCCTTTTCGTCTTTTGCAGCTTTCAAGAACCAATCTTTTGCAGTTTGTGCGTTCGTCATTGTTTCAAGCGTGGTGAACGTTTTTGAAGCAACGATGAACAATGTCGTTTCTGGATCAACTTTTTTCAACGTCTCTGCCATGTGAGTACCGTCGATGTTGGAAACGAAATAACTTGTAATGTTCGGTTTCTTGTATGGTTTCAACGCTTCGGTAACCATAAGAGGACCAAGGTCGGAACCACCGATACCAATATTTACGATAGATTTGATTGCCTTGCCGGTGTAACCTTTCCATTCGCCGGAAATGATTTTTTCGGAGAATTCCTTCATTTGGGCAAGAACGCGGTTTACGTCGGGCATCACATCTTTTCCGTCGGAATAAATCGGAGAGTTGCTACGGTTACGCAACGCAATGTGAAGTACAGAACGTTTTTCCGTCTTATTGATTTTTTCGCCAGTGAATTCAGCTTCGATGGCATCTTTCAAGCCACATTCCTCTGCCAATTTCAGCAAAAGCGACATAACTTTCTCGTCGATAAGATTTTTAGAAAAATCAACGAAAATATCTTCGAACTGTAAGGAATATTTTGCCGCACGTTGAGAATCTTTTGCGAACATATCCTTCATTTGAGTACCCTTGAACGTGGCGAAATAGTTTTCCAATTCTTTCCACGCATTCGTCTGAGTAGGATTAACTGTTGGTAACATTGTATCTTGTTTTAAAAATTTCCCAAAATTATGAATTTATTCAATACTTTTCTGCAAAGCCATTTGAAATTTTCGCAACAGATAATCTATTGCCAACTACAGCTGTATTTATTTGTTTTCCACCATAATCCACGTTTTGATGTAATTCTTGTAATTGAGCGATTTTTTGTTGCGTAATTCCATGTAATATCTATTTTTGCGCCCGTTATGGTACGAGATTTAACAAAAGGGCGACCTGCCAATGTAATACTGTTGTTTGCGTTCCCGATTATACTGGGAAACGTGTTTCAACAGGTGTATAGCGTGGTCGATTCCATCATCGTGGGACGGTATGTGAGTTACCAGGCATTGGCCGGCGTGGGTATCACCAACGGATTGACGTTTTTCATTTTTGGTTTTGTACTCGGCGTAACCAGCGGATTAGGAATTATGACCGCTCAATTTTTCGGGGCGAAAAACTATGCGAAGATGCGCCAATCGTTGGGAACGGGCTTTATCATCTGTGCAGGATTGTCGGTTTTGCTGACAATTATTGCCGTTGCTTCAATAAAGCCTTCCCTGAAATTTATGGGCGCTTCCGACGATATCTACGAATATTCGCACGATTATCTTGCCATCATCTATATCGGACTTATTACGCAAGTTGCCTACAACATGGTTTCGTGCATACTGAGAGGCTTGGGCGACAGCAAAACGCCTCTGTATTTCCTTATCTTCTCGTCGGTACTCAATATTGTTCTCGATTATCTTTTTGTAAAAACATTTGGGTGGGGTGTTACAGGCGTTGCGTGGGCTACCGTTGTGTCCCAATTGGTTTCGGCGATATTCTGTTTCATCTACGTATTTACCCGTTACAAGGAACTTCGTCTGAAACGGGAAGATTTCCGCACCAGCTGGTCGTTTATCTGGGACCATCTCCGTGTGGGATTACCTATGGCGCTCCAGTTCAGCATCACGGCATTTGGCGTGATTGTACTTTATTCTGCCTTGAATGATTTTCCAACAACGTATATCGCAGGATTCACAACAGCCAGCAAAATCCAGAGTCTCGGCATGCTTGTGCCTATTTCGTTGGGTGTGGCGATTGCAAACTATGTTGGACAGAACTACGGAGCGGGGAATTTAGTTCGCATGCGTGTAGGTGTGAACTCCGCCCTACTGATGTCGATTGGCGTGTGTATTATTGTGAGCATCACAATGGCGCTGCTTGCCACTCCGTTGACCTCAATGTTTCTCGATCCGAACGTTACGGGTGACCGTTCGGCGATATATGCCGCATCAACGCAATATCTCTACGTTTCCGCCCTATTTTTCCCATTCCTCTTTTTGCTGTTCATCTACAGAAATGCGCTCCAAGGTGTCGGGAAAACGTTTATGCCATTGATGGCGGGTGTCACGGAATTGGTTGTCCGTGTGGTTGCATCGCTTATACTGCCAAAATTCTGGGGCTATCAGGGAATTATTCTTGTTGACGTATTGGCGTGGGTTGGTGCCTGCCTGTTGCTCTTTATCTCATACCGCATACAAATGCCGAACTGGGACCGACAAGCACATCAATACCATTGGAAATTCCACAATGTGTAACGCACATTGCTTTCCCAATCCAAAATCAAATACCTATTTTGATTCCTGACGAATCAAGGTCATTTCCAATTCGTTCGTCTTAGGATTTATCACCTTTATATAATCGTAGGCATCGCCCACTTTCCGCAGGATATGAGCACCTTCCACATTCGATTTTCCACCCTTCATCTTAACCTCAATAATGGAATCCCGCTGGATTTTGTATGTAAACGTGCCGTCGCCGCCATCTTTTGTCATCACATATTTAAGAATCGGACCAAGTTCGAGCAACCCATCACCGTTTTCGTAGAACACCACCTGCATATCGTCCATCAGCATATTGCCAAGCATTGCGCCAAGAGCATTCGCCTCACTGCTTGAATTAAGCGCTTCGGGAGCAATTTCCATCTTGTATTTTCCAGCAAATTCCTTACTGTTGAAACTTGAACGAGAACCTGTGCAGGCACAAAACAACACTGCACACGCAAAAGGAATAAGAATTTTTTTCATAGCCATCTTATTTACTTCACAAATATACAGAAAAAATTACAAACTATTTTCAGATTAAAAACTCAGCCACTGCATCATTGAATGCAGGCGGTTTTTTGTTTGCTATGAAATGATTTCCTTTTATGGCTTTGAATCGGGCATTGGGAATTGTTTCCGCAATAAGGCGACTATGCGCATCTTTTACCATATCGTTGGTGCCAACAATCACAAGCGTGGGAGCCATAATCTTTCTTAGGTCTGCAAGGGGAATATTTGGATCGTTGACCATCAAGTTCAGCATTTCAGCGTTAGCTTTGGCCTCAGGACTCTTGTCCGCAAAGAATTTTGCTATTCTATATCCAAGTTCTATTGGGAATTGGGTACTCCATTTTATACCTCGTGAATTGAGATTTCCCCCATTGAGAATCAGTTTATTAACCCTCTCAGGGTAGCGGATGGCAAAAATCATAGCTATATTGGCACCATCAGAAAACCCCAATATATCGGCTTTATCAAGATTATGGACATCCATAAAAAACAATAAATCATCAGCAAATTGCCTGATGGTAAACGGAGCCTCGCCACGAGGTGTTTTCCCGTGCCCTCTGGTATCAATTGCGATAACACGATGATTTACAGAGAATTCCTTGATTTGATGTTCGAAATAACTGCTGTCTTCACCATTTCCATGAAGCAGAATGAGTGGAAATCCATAGCCTTGTTCTATATAGCAATGTGTTATGTCCATAACCAATATTTTGACAAACATAGGAAATAATCCTATGAAAAAACAAGAATTTCCGTGTAACATATTTCCCTTATCTATTTCAATCAGCGGTCGCTTATTCAAATTCCAGTTTCACCACACGCAAATGGACGGTGTTCACGCAGCAAAATTCTTGGATGCGGTGCAGAAAGAGATTAAGGCGTTGGGTAAACCATATCAACGACCATTTTGCTGAGGTCAGCAAAATGGTCACTATCATAAAATAAGAAAATAAATAAGCAACCATCACTATCAATAAACAACGATTAATACCTTGATAATCAACGCATTACAATGAAAATAAATTTGGAAATAAGGGGTGCTATGTGTATATTTGTGGAAGAAATTTTAAGACGTAACTAAAACAGTGACAATATGAAAAAAGAAGAGATTCAAGCCCTTTTCAAAAGCTTTGAAGAGGCAGTTTGCAAGGTTGATGAAACCGAATGTTGGAGTGCACGAAAACTGAGTATATTACTTGGCTATACTCAATGGCGTAATTTTATCAATGTAATAGACAAAGCTAAGGAAGCTTGTAAGAATGCAGGACAATCGATAACTGACCATTTTGCTGACGTCAGCAAAATGGTCTTCTATATTATTTGGTGATTTTCATCCGAGAGAAGAAAAAATATTCTTTATTTTTCTAAACCTTATCGCAGAATGAAGAAAAAATGTAATTTTACAGAGTGAATATAGAGGACTATGCCAAAGAAAAATTACACATTCATTGATTTATTTGCCGGAGCTGGAGGGTTGTCCGAAGGTTTTATTAGGGCAGGATTTGAGCCAATTGCGCATATTGAGATGAATAAAGAGGCATGCGACACATTAAGAACGCGTAGTTGCTATCATTATCTTCGTAAACATAATCAATTAGATGTTTATTATAATTATCTGAAAGGCGACATTTCGCAAGATATGTTATATTCATGTGTGCCTGCTGAAGTTATAGAATCGGTCATTAATGTTGAAATATCCGATGATACAATAGCATACTCATTTCAACAGATAAAAAAACTTTCTGGGAAACAAAAGGTAGATTTGATTATTGGCGGTCCGCCATGTCAAGCGTACTCATTGTTAGGACGACATAATAAAAAAATGGAAGATGACCCTCGCACTTTACTATATTTGCAATATGGGAAATTTTTGAAAGAGTTCAAACCGAAGGGATTTGTCTTTGAAAATGTTCCAGGTCTTTTGAGTGCAAAAAAAGGCGAACATTTTAAAAATTTGCAGGACTATTTTGGACAATTAGGTTACAAAGTATATTTTAAAATGTTAGATGCATCTGATTATGGTGTGTTGCAAGTGCGAAAAAGACTAATTATTGTTGGTTGGAAAAAAAAGAATGATTATGGTTACCCAGATTTTCAAAAAAAGGTAACTCCATTTGTTGTAAACGATATCTTGGATGATTTGCCAATACTTAAAGCCGGAGATGCAAAAGCAGTTGCCAAATATACAAAACCTGTAAATGACTATTTGCAAGAAAGTGACATTAGAACAGTAGAAGAACCATTTGTAACGCAAAATATTTCTAGACCTGTAAATGTGAATGATGCTTCCATATATGCTTATGCTTTAAATATGTGGAATAAAAAGCATCAGCGACTTAAATATACAGACCTGCCAATGGCATTGCGTTCACAAAAAAACGAAAAGTCTTTTCTTGATAGATTCAAGGTCGTGGATGGCGAAGGGAAAGCACACACTTTGGTAGCACATTTGGCGAAAGACGGTCATTATTATATCCATCCCAACAAAAAATATTGCCGCTCAATTTCGGTTAGGGAAGCAGCACGAATGCAGTCTTTTCCCGACAACTTCTATTTTGAGGGAAGTCGGTCCGCTATGTTCAAGCAGATTGGCAATGCAGTACCGCCTTTAATGGCAAAATCGATAGCAGAATCAATAAACAAATTATTATGGCAGATATAGTCCCAACATCAAATGATATAGAAATAGTTGCAAAGTTTAAGCCACGTGCTCGTCTTTTATTGCAATTAGGGGATCAGCTTATCAAGAATGAAAGTATTGCATTATTAGAGTTGGCTAAGAATGCCTATGATGCCGATGCTTCTATGGTAAGTATCGATATGTATCATCCAGATTCTATTGAAGATGGTTATATTGTTATCGAGGATGATGGTTTTGGTATGACTGCTGATGTGGTAGAAAATGTTTGGCTAGAACCTGGAAGTAGCTATAAGCAAGAACAATTTGCAGAACGTCGATTTACAGCGAAATATAAGCGACTGCCTATAGGTGAAAAGGGAATTGGTCGTTTTGGGGCTCACAAACTGGGAAACCTTATTGAGATGACAACGAAAAGTGCCATTTCCAAAGAAGTATATGTTAGTATTGACTGGACACAATTTGCTGAACACCGTTATTTAGAGGATGTACCTATTAAAATAATTGAACGCCAACAACCTGTTTATTTTACTAATGGTAAAATAGGAACAAAGATTGTAATTCGAGGCTTCCGGAAAGAATGGGAGAGAGGAATGGCTCGTAGTGTGATTAGAGCGATTACTTCTATGACTTCTCCTTTTGAAATAATGGATACATTTTTACCATTATTCAAAATAACAGATAAACCAGGATGGTTTGATGGTATCATGACTTGGGATAAAATATGTGATTATTCTTTATTTCAATTTGATACAGTTATATCTGGAAATAATATAACGGACTTCTCATATGGTTTTACCCCATGGAATACGATGACGAAACTTCATGAACGTCATATTGACATTTCTGATCCGATAGTGGAAAATCATTTGCGCATTACCGATGATGACGAAAACCCTGTAGATTTAGCCAAATATAAAATAGGTACTATTAGATTTAAAGGATATATATTTGATTTGGATACTTTCATTATGAAAATGGGGGTTTCCGATAAAAATGGGTTCAAGTCATATTTGAAATCTAATGGTGGAGTTCGGGTGTATAGAGATGGATTGCGGGTATATGATTATGGAGAGCCAGAAAACGATTGGTTGTCTTTGGATTATCGCCGTTTCCAACAACCGACTAAAGCTATTAGCAATAACCTTATTGTTGGAGCAGTCTATTTAAATAGAGACGAAAGTTCTGATTTGGAAGAAAAAACCAACAGAGAAGGATTTGTAAGTAATGATGCTTATGATGCTTTTAAGTCTGCCATACTTCATGTAGTAAGTTTGGTCGAAACTTTGCGTCAAACTGACAAGAAGAAATTAAAGGAAATCTATGGACCTACTCCGAAGTCGGAACCAGTAATGAGTTTGTTGGGAGAAGCGCAACGTTATGTTGATGAGAAAGTCTTAGATAGTGAGGTTAAAACTGAAATAAAAAAGTATCTCGTTAAAATAGAACGAGACTATAAGCTCGTAACGGAAAATCTTTTAAAAGCAGCTGGTGCGGGCTTGAATATGTCTGTAGTCATACATGAGATTGAGAAAATCATCTATGAGGTAGATAAGGTTCTTAAGGCTGAAAAAGCATCAGATAGAGCATTGAAACTGGTTCAGCATTTATCGTCATTAATAGACGGATATGCAGACCTTATACGACGCTCTGAGCAAACAAACGAGAGTGTATTTAATATCATTAATCAAGCGTTGTTTAATACTGAGTATCGTTTACATACCCATGAGATTACAGCCATAAAAAAGTATCAGGAGAATTCTGCTACTAAGAGCATACGTTGTAAGGTCGCCCGAAATCTTCTCATAGGTGCAATTATGAATCTCATAGACAATTCTATATATTGGTTAGACCAGAAGGCGTTTAAAAAGAAAGAAGAGAATGAGCCTTTTACTAAAAAGATTTTTATTGATGTCGTTGCAGATGATGAGTTCGTACATATCATTGTTGCGGACAATGGCACAGGGATTTTATTGCCCACAGAAGAAATAACCGAACCATTCGTGACCGGAAAGAAAAACGGAGCGGGAATGGGATTAGGTTTGCATATTGCCAGTGAGGTAATGATTGCCCAAGGAGGAAATATTAGTTTCCCCGAACCTGGCGATTATGAGATTCCAACCGAATTTGCCCAAGGTGCAATTGTTGTTTTATCATTAAAAAAGTAAAACGCTATGGAGAATATGATACCATTGAATGGCCGCATTGCCATTGTTGATGACAAAATAGAGCAGGCATTACCTTTAATGCGAATATTTTCAAAAAACAACATTCCTTATACATTTTACGATGGTAATGATAGTGATAGTTTCCCTGAAAAACCGGAAAACGACATTCGGATTTTATTTCTTGACCTAAACCTATTAGGAGGAAAGGTTCAAAGACCTAAAGAAATAAGATCTTCATTAATTAATACATTAAGACATCTGCTTTCTCCAGAAAACTATCCCTACATTTTAATTCTTTGGAGTCGACAAGAGTCTGAGTATAAAGAAGTTGTGGAGGATATTTTTAAG
The DNA here is from genome assembly GCA_017552705.1 of Bacteroidales bacterium. Lineage (GTDB taxonomy): Bacteria > Bacteroidota > Bacteroidia > Bacteroidales > UBA1715 > UBA1715. Next base: position 858 of record JAFZOY010000135.1, on the reverse strand, counting down.
AATGAATTAAAAGATCGTGCACCAATAACGATTAAGCCCTATGTAAAATCTGTTTTTTTCCCAAATTTTGCGGATGATATTGATAATACCCAAGACAAGCAAATCATTCTGGATGAATTTAAAAAAATACTTGCAGAACTACCAGCTTATAGCTATTTGTTACAATGGGAAAATCAAGTTCACAACTCTGCCGATGAAACTATCGGTGACGTTTTTAGAGATTATCATTCTTGTGAAAACTGGAAGGGGAATGCTAATTGTATTTTAGAGATGTTGGCAAAATCCTATTTGGAACAATCGTATGAAAATGTCACTTTAGAGACAAAAACAAAGGCTTCTATGCTTCTTCTAAATGATGTACTATACGATTGTCTGGAAAATAGGATTAATAATAATTTATTCGGAAGCACAGAGGAACTAACACATAGTATTTCTGACAAAGAAGCAGAAAACGTCGCATATAAAATAAATCATCGTTTATTGTTATCAAACGTTTTCGATGACATTAAACAACCCGGATGTGTGTTTAAATACTTCTCAAGCAAAAAATATAAAGCCCATTTTGAAGAAATTTTAAATGATAGTTGTACTTGTTCTGATAATGTGAAAAAAAATATGATTGCTACTATGATTCCTTGCGAAGTCGTAGTTACTCCAGCTTGTGATTATGCTCAAAAGAAAAACAAGACAAATAGACTTGTTCAAGGTTTATTAATAGAATCAAAACATGTAATTGGCAATAATAATAAAATCAAAAACATAGATAACAGAACTGATGCAATTTATATCTCTCCTGTTTTTGAATATAAGAACAAGTATTACGTTCTTGTTTTGAATTTTAGATATTTCGTTACTGAT
>JAFZOY010000134.1 GCA_017552705.1 Bacteroidales bacterium | reverse complement strand
TGTCGTTGCTTGACGAGTAGCCAAACAAATGCGACGTTCCCTGTGCCAAGGCACTAATTGCTATGGCGCGTTGCATAACGCTTTTCGACGCTGGTGGTTTTATGGTGCCATGCACCGTACTCGGTGATATTATTTTGTTTTCCATATTCGTTCTATTTCATCTTGTAAACGCTCCACAACGTGCTCGCGTGAGGTTGATTCGGTCGAGAAAACCACATTTGCCGTGTGGGCGTATAATTCTTTTCTGTCTGAAAGAAGTTGTTCCAGTTTGCCAAGCGGATTGTCGCACTGCAACAATGGTCGTTTTGAGATTGTTATCCGTTGAATGATTGACTGTGGCGTGGCGTAAAACCAAAGCACTAACGAATTATCTTTCAAAAGATTACGATTCGGCTCATTAAGGATAATTCCACCTCCACACGAAATCACGCAAGGTTTATCGGCAACAAAAATGTTCGACAACGTTTCTTTTTCCACCTTGCGGAAATATGCCTCGCCATCTTGTACAAAAATGTCAGGAATTGACCTTCCTTCTTTTGCAACTATCTCATCATCAATATCTTTGAAATCGTATTTGAGCGCATCGGCAAGATTTTTCCCGTGAGTTGTTTTCCCGGCACCCATAATTCCGATAGTGGAAATGATATGTTTCTTGTCGGCAAGCGTGGGCTTTGCCAGTCCCGATTTCATCACGGATTTGTCGGGAGATTCGCCAAGAAACAATTTGTACGAAGCAACGGCTTGGTTGAGCAGCCAATCTTCCGCCGAAACTATGGTACAATGTTTCCTCCGTGCCATTTCTATCAATGGCGAGCCTTTGTAATTCGCATCAAAAACAATGTGGTTCGGCGTGAGCCATTCCTCGCTGACGGGATTAACATTTTGTTGCAGTGCCGAGATGAGAATGTCGCAATGTACCAGCAACTGCTGCAATTGCCCTATCGGAGCGAATTTACAGCCAATGAGTTGTGCCGTTTTTTCCGCTTTTTCAAGCGTTCGGTTTACGATTGTAACTTGTGCTCCGTGCGTATGAAGTCCGTATGCGGCAGCCTTGCCTGCGCCTCCGGCACCAATCACCACGCATTGTTTCCCTTGCAAAGAAATTCCCGCGTCGATGAAACTTTGCACAACGCCGTAGAAATCAGTATTATAGCCATGAAATTCGCCATGCTCGTTCACCACGGTATTCACACAACCTAAAATCTTTGCCTCGTCGTGAACCACCGAAAGCAACGCCCCAATTTTTTCCTTGAACGGCGCCGTTACGTTCATTCCCCGAAGTTCCAGTTCGCGAAAAAGAAAGATTGCCTCCTCGGCTGTTTCAGCCATCAGATACAAGTATTCAGCATTTCTCCCGTCGTGCTGAAACTGCGTGTTAAACATATTGGGACTTTTACTGTGAAGAATCGGATTTCCCGTGACGGCGAATAGTTGTGTGTTCATTATCTTTTCCAAAATGCTGGCATAAATAAAAGGAGAATGGTGAATATTTCCAAACGACCTATCAGCATCAGTGCGGTCATAAGAATTTTTGACGCTGCGGGGAACGAACTAAATTCCAGCAACATTCCCGACGAACAGAACCCAATGCCGACGTTGGAAATCGACAATGCCGACGCCGAAAACGCCGTGTAGAAATCGTGACCGAAGAATGTAAGTGCCAACGCCCCAAGGAGGAATATCAATATGTACATAACGATAAATGCATATACGTTGGAAATGATTTTCTTATCAACTGTTTTTTTGCTCATCCGAAGCGTCAGGATTGCATTCGGGTGAATGATTTGTTTTAGTGCCAAATAACTGTTTTTCAGCAGAATAGTGATTCTCATTGTTTTAATGGAACCACTCGTGGAACCGGCGCACGCTCCGAAAAATGTGAGAATGAAGAAAAACATCATCGACGCACTCGGCATCATTGCGTAGTCGGTGGTGGTGAATCCTGTGGTGGTGGTGAATGCAATTACTTGGAACACAATAGTTCTGATGCTTAGTTCCACATCCTCAAATCGACCTTCTTTCCACAAGTTTATTGCCGCAATGATAATTGAAACACCAACGATAATGAGGATATAATTCCGTAGTTCCTCGTCTTTTGCCACAATGCGGAATTTGCCGTGAACTGCCATATACAGCACCACAAAGTTCACTCCCGAAATAAACATAAATAGCATTACCACATATTGCGTGTAGGGACTCATGCTGGCCACGCTGTCGTTCTGGCTTGAAAATCCACCCGACGAAATGGTTGACAATGCTAAAATGATTGACTCATAAAGGGAATTTCCTCCCAAAAGGAGCAACACCACTTCGAGCAATGTGCAAACAATATAGAGAATGTACAAACGACTCGCCGTATCTTTTATGCGGGGATGAATCTTGTCTTTTGCCGGTCCGTTCGCCTCGGCTGTATAAAGCTGCATTCCGCCCATACCGAACATTGGAATGATTGCGACGGTCAACACCACGATTCCCATACCGCCAACCCACTGCATCAGACTTCGCCATAAAATGATTTGCTTTGGCAAAACCTCAATGTCGGCAAAAACGGTCGCTCCCGTGGTGGTAAATCCCGACATGGATTCAAAGAAAGCATCGACAAAAGAGTCGAGACTATGGGTAAACAAAAACGGCATTGAGCCGATAAGCGAAAATACTAACCACACCACGCCCACAATGAAATATCCTTCCTTGCGACCGATGGAACCATTGGAGTGTCGGAATACAAGGGTGGTTGTAATACCAATGGTCAATGCGATGGCGATAGACCACAAAAAACCTTGAAGATTCTCGCCATAGCAAACTCCTGGAATGAGGCAAAGAATCATCAATATTGTCTCAAACAATATTAAAAAACCAATATTTCTTAATACGAGTTTGAAATTCATTGTTCGGAAATTTCTGAATTTTCGTCGTCCTTTTGGTCTTTTCGGCTTGCGATAAGTTCAATACTAACGCAAAGAAGACCTATTACCAACAATGTCGTTATGGTTGATTGAGCAACATTTGCCTGCCCAATAGTATCTAAAATCAGCAAAACCATAGCGGCAATGCCGAGTGCGAACGCAACAGAAAGCAAAATTTTACTTCTCATAGATTTCATTATTTTTCAAAAAACTTCTTCACTTCGTTAACAGCGGCTGGCAGTGCGAACACAAGTACCTTGTCGCCACCGGCAATTTGTGTTTTACCAGACGGGATAAACGCATTTTTCCCTCTCACCACGCCACCAATCACGGCATCTTTCGGGAAATCCTTGATGTTCATCAGTGAATTTTGGGTGATTTTCATGTTCTCGTTTACTATAATTTCGAGAATTTGGGCATCGCATTGCGTAAGATGGCGTGTTTGCGAAATGTTGGCTGAGTTACTCAACGTATATTTGTGGATGCTGTTTGCAGCAATCGTTTTTTTGTTTATCAACGTATCGATTCCCATATCTGCGGCGAGTCCGATATAGTCAACATTTTCGACTTCCGCTATCGTTCGTTTCACGCCAACCCGTTTAGCTAAGTAGCACGAAAGAATGTTGGTTTCGGCATTGCTTGTTGTTGCTATAAATACGTCGGTTTGGCGGATTCCCTCTTCAACCAGCAAATCGAGGCTTCGACCATCACCGTTGATAATCAATGTGTTTTCGAGCTGTTGCGACAGTTTTTTCGCCTTTTCTGGGTCGATTTCTATCAATTTAACGTCAAATTGTTTTTGAAGGATTTTTGCTGTTGCCCGTCCTGTTCGGCTTCCTCCCAAAATCATAACTTGCGAAACCGCCAAGTCTTTCTTCTCAAAGGTTTCGAGCATTTTGTACACCCCTTGACGATTGCTTACCACGTAGAGAATATCGCCTGGCTGGCAGATGTCGTCGCCTTTTGGAATGATGGTGGAAAATCCACGTTTTATGGCAATTACACGATATTTCTGCAATTCCTCCTGCGTGGGGATTATCTCTTGCATATATTTTCCGACAACAGCGGCTGATTCTTCAACTTTCAGCACGAATAACGACAAAAGACCGTCGGCAAAATCAAACGATTCGCGTGTTGCCGCACGTTCTACGAAAGTTGCAATTTCCTGAGCTGCAAGTGCTTGTGGATAAATAATGGAATCGATACCGATTTCTCGGAATAGTTTCTGATTTTTTTCCAATAATAATTCCGGGTCGCGAACACGTGCAATGGTGTGTGGTGCGCCCAATTTCTTGGCAATCACCGCCGAAGCCACGTTCATTTCAGGGAAATGCGTCACTGCGATGTACAAATCACAATCGGCTACGCCAGCTTCGTTCAGCACCGAAATCGTCAGTGCCGATCCTTGAACAGTCAATATATCTAAGTGCAACGACAACTGTTTGAGATTCTGTGAATCAACGTCAATCACTGTCACCTCGTGCTTGTCGTCGGCAAGGATTCTCGCCAAATGCTGTCCAACCTCACCCGCACCTGCAATAATTATCTTCATCTACGTAATAAAAAATCGGTCTAATGTACTACTTTTTTTAATTGTATGAGAGTTCAATAGCCAACAATCTTTTTTCTTGTCCACAATTTTTGGCTGACATACTGCTATATGGTTAAATTTTACTATTTTTATGCGTTCAAAAAACAGTCGAATGAAATTCTTTTATCATATAGGTCGGTATATTTTGCTTATGAAAAAAGCGATTGGCTGGCCTGACGAAAAACATATGTTTTGGCGGAATGTAGGCAAGGAAATCGTTGCCGTGGGATACGATTCCGTTGGAATTGTGTCGATTATTTCGTTTTTCATGGGTGGGGTGATGGCCTTGCAACTTGCCATAAATATGGAAAATCCTGTGCTTCCCCAATATTTGGTCGGTCTTGGTACGCGCGATGCAATTATTCTTGAATTTTCGTCATTGGTGATTGCTTTGATTCTCGCTGGCAAGGTCGGGTCGAGTATTGCATCGGAGATTGGTACGATGCGGATTAGTCAACAAATTGATGCTCTTGATATTATGGGTATAAACTCGGCGAATTACCTGATTCTTCCCAAAGTCATAGCTGGTGCGATTTCATTTCCCGTCATTTGCTGCTTGAGCATTATTCTCGGCATAGGCGGCGGTTGGATTGTTGGCGACGTTACAGGAATGGTTCCGAGCAATCAATTCATTATAGGACTGCAATTTATGTTCCAGCCGTTCTACATCACGTTCACGAATGTGAAAATGATTCTTTTCGGAATACTCATCACATCCATTTCGAGCTATTACGGCTACAATGCACAAGGCGGTTCGCTTCAAGTTGGACAGGCAAGCACGCAGGCGGTGGTTGTCAGTAGCGTAGTTATTCTTATTTTCGACCTCTCACTCACCATGTTGTTATAGTTATGATAGAAGTTCAAAATGTATCGAAGTCGTTTAAGGATGTGAAAATCCTGAAGAATCTTTCCACTGTGTTTGAGGAAGGTAAGGTGAATTGCATTATCGGACGAAGCGGTTCGGGAAAAACCGTTCTTATGAAATCAATTGTCGGACTTCACGAAATCGATGAAGGACGAATATTATTCCACGGCCGTAATTACACTGCAATGAACGACAAACAACGCAAGGAAATCCGTAAGGAAATCGGTATGGTGTTTCAAAGTGGTGCGTTGTTCGATTCCGAAACATTGGAAGACAATGTGATGTTCCCCTTGCGGATGTTTTCGGGCATGAGCGAGGAAGAATGCCGCGACCGTGCGAATTTCTGCTTGAAACGTGTTGAGGTAGTCAATAAAAATCATTTGTATCCGTCGGAAATTAGCGGTGGTATGCAAAAACGTGTTGCGATAGCCCGTGCTATTGCATTGAACCCCAAATATTTATTGTGCGACGAGCCTAATTCTGGCTTGGATCCGATGACGTCAATTGTCATTGATAATTTAATTCATGGCATTGTGCAGGAATATAATATCACCGCAATTGTTAATACCCACGATATGAATTCGGTGATGGAAATTGCCGACAAAATTGTGTTCATTTATAAAGGTGAGAATTGGTGGGAAGGCAACAAGGAAGATATTTGGCATACCGACAACCAAGAATTGAATGATTTGATATTTGCGTCGTCGCTTACGAAAAAAATAAAACAAACGCTTTGATGAAGTCCTTGTGTTCCATATTGTTGTCCTTGTTTTGTTTTGCGGCATTTTCCCAAACTATAGGCGAGTATAATGGAAAGAAAATCCTTGAGGGCGTTGTTATTTATAAGTATGCCACGGCTCAACTCAAACATGGTGAATCGTCGGCTCAGCTGGCCCGTCGCGAAGTTGACGAATATCTGCAGGCAATAGGTGCAACTCCGCCAGAACAGAAATTCCCTATGGCAAAAATTCCCGATAATTGCGAGAATTGTGTTGACATCAGCAGCATCTATACGTGCCAGATTCCTCCGAAAACTTCGCTCGACAAGGTTCTTGCAAAATTGAACAAAATGGATGGCGTGGAATATGCCGAACCTTCGTATGTGGGGGTTTTGTTCTTAACACCAAACGATTCGGAATATGGGAAGGGAAATTTATGGCACCTAAACACTTGCAATGTGCTGAATGCCTGGGATGTGGAAGAAGGCGACAGTTCCGTGGTTGTTGCCGTGGTAGATTGTGGTATCGATATAATTCATAAGGATTTAATTAACAAAATCGCCTATAATCTCGACGACCCTATCAACGGAAAAGATGACGACGGCGACGGCTATGTGGATAATTATCGAGGCTGGGATTTGGCCGATAATGACAATAATCCTGTGAATTCCAATGGAATTGAGCATGGTACGTATGTGGCTGGTATTGTCACAGCCGAGGTTAATAATGAATTCGGTACTGCTGGCGTTGGCTACAAAACACGGATGCTCCCCTTAAAAGTGTGTCCTCAGGGACAAAGTGTTGTTACTTCTGGATACGATGGTATTGCGTATGCGGCAAACCAAGGGTGCAAGGTCATAAATTGTTCGTGGGGCGATCCCGGTGGCTCGAAATATGGTCAGGATATTGTGGATTATGCCACATTCAATTGCAACGCTCTTGTGGTTGCGGCTGCTGGAAATTCGGCGGCAACCGAATTGTATTTTCCCGCATCGTATGATAATGTGCTTAGTGTGGGGGGAACTATTGTTGGCGATTACGTGTGGGCGGATTCCAATGTGAAAGGCTCGCAGTACAATCATTCTGTGGATATTTGTGCTCCTGCAAAAGGATTTTATTCTTTGGCAAATGATGGAAAAACATTCCCGATGTCGGGCGGAGGAACTTCGTTTGCCGCACCGATTGTGTCGGGGGCGGCGGCATTGGTGCGAAGTAAATATCCTGAATTCTCCGCTGTGCAGGTTGGTGAAATCCTTCGTATTACTGCCGACGATATTTATACTCTCAACAACGAACCGAAATATAAAAATATGCTTGGTCATGGACGATTGAACGTGTACAATGCGCTTACTAATGATTCGATTCCAAGCATACGGATAATTGATTACTCATTGAAAAACAATACAAACCAACCGTTTACGTATGTAAAGGACACGCTTTTCTTACATCTGACGTTGAAAAATCAACTGTTCACTGCAAAAAACGTTGCAATAACTGCCTCGTGCGAAAATTCGATACTCGCTCCAGTTGAAACCGATACAGCATTTGCCGAAATAGTGGTTGGTGGCGAGGTTGAGTGCACATTTGCGTTTCGGGTACTTATAACACCACCAGTCAACTACGACCTTCAGTTTAAGTTGCTGACAATTGCCGACAATTCTTATTCCGACTACGAATATATTTCGTTCCCGGGCAATAAACAATATTATGATTTCTCGGTTGGAAACATACAATCAACTGCTACAAACGATGGCAGTATAGCGGTGTATTCTACTAAGTTGGAGCAGAATGGGTTTATATATAAGAATTATGATAATTGTATTTTTCAGGCTGGTGTGTTTATTGCCGAAAATCAAAACAACATATATGTGCGTAATGATAAACGGGCTGATTTTACTGCGTTGATATATCCAACCATACACGAAACTGATTCGTGCGATGTTGTGATTTCGTCGCAATATTCGGCGGAAAATCTTGTTGTTGACCAAATTATATATGGCTGGGATGATGTTGATGCTCTGATATATGATTTTGTCCTCTCCAATGAACGTGATAGTACTTTGTACGATGTTCGCTTGGGAACCTTTATCGACTGGGATATTATGGATTCCAAATATAATAATATATGGTATGTGGATAGCTTGCAGCTTACTGTTGCCGCAAGTGTGAGCCCAAGTACGTTGTATGTCGGTTATATGCCTCTGGACTATCACGAAAGTGGAGTCTATGCATTTAATGTTGCCAATGATATTGTATATTATAATGACGGATTCAACAATACGGAACTATGGTATGTTGTTACCCATAGCCAAAAGGAGGCGGGAACAAATTCGGTGTATGGAAGTGAGGTGGCGGTTTTCAATTATTCAAAAATCGATACACTTGAAGTTGGCAATTCGTCGCGGGTTCGTTATGCGATGCTTGCTGCCGAGACGCCCAAGGAGTTGTATGATGTAGCCTATCGTTTAAAACAAACATATAATCCCAACATACTTGTTCCCGACACAACCGAAATCGTCGCTGTTGAGTCGTGCAGCCTCAACCCTGTACAGGCGTATGTTAGAAATGGTGAATTGTATGTTGTTTATCAGCAGTCTGATGAACCTGTTTCTATTCAGCTACTTGGTCTTGATGGAAAACGTTTTTCAGCAGTTTCCCTTGCTCCTGAATACCAAACAGGTGTTTATTCCGTTCAAATACCAGAGAGTGGTGTGTTGATTGTCTCGGTAAAACAGAACGGTCTCACATATACGTTTAAGTTTGTTCAATGATGAAGAAATTTCTTGCTGTTATTATAGCCATAATCTGTACCTCGGAACTTGTTGCGCAAAGCAAGGATCTCAGCATTGCGGAGTTCAACTTGGTAACCATTTATTCAAAAATATCGAGATTTGAATCCGAGGAGGATAATATTAAAAACAACCAGATTTTTACGGCAATGCTCGACTCTGTATTGCGGATTCCCGAGTCGTTCAGTTATTCATTTCCTACGCTTAATATCGGAAAAGTGACTGCCCCTGATGAAACATTCAGGATTTTTACTTGGTTTATGGTCCATACCAACGGGACATACGAGATTTTTGGTTTCTTCCAACGGTATTTCAAAGCAACAAACACGGTTGAGGTTTTCCCGCTTGTTGATAAATCCGCCACAATGAAAGATCCGTTGATGGCGAATTGCACCCCACAGAATTGGTATGGGGCAACCTACTACGATATTCGTATGGATAAATACGACGGTGTTACTACATATTATTTGTTGGGTTGGATTCCAAATACCACCTACACCCAGAAAAAGGTAATCGAAACGTTCCGTTTTGATAAAAAAGATAAGCCTACGTTTGGCTATCAAACCATTGAAATGAAAGGCAAAGGGTTCAAAAAACGTGTGATATTTGAGTATTCATCAAAGCAGACGATGATGCTTCGTTACGAAAAACGGAAAAAAATGTATGTGCTTGACCATATTGCTGCCGCGGAACCTCGCTACGAAGGTATTTATGAATATTATGGACCAGATTTTTCTATTGATGGATATAAATTCCGTCAAGGGAAACTTCGCTATGTGTCTGATATTGATTTACATAGTCCACGACAAAAGGCTTCGGATTATATTCCGGAGAAGATAAAGCAACGTCGTAAAAAAGAAGTTGGCAGCGGAATTTAACGCTTAAAACGCATTTGCTTCACAACATCCCAGAGAACAATACCGCATGTGACAGACACGTTGAATGAGTGTTTTGTCCCATATTGGGGGATTTCGAGGCAGATATCGCTTGCGGCAATCACGTCGTCGGCAACGCCATGAACTTCGTTGCCAAATACAAATGCATATTTTTTCCCATCAACGACCTTGAAATCTTGTAACATTGTGCTGTTTTCCGCCTGTTCCACGGAAACTATCTCGTAGCCTTGCGCGCGGAGTTCATTCAATGCTTCAATCGTGTCTTTATAGTATTTCCAAGGGACCGACAATTGTGCGCCAAGTGCGGTCTTTTGCAGTTCTTTGTTGGGCGGAACGCACGAGATACCGCATAGATATACCGACTCGATTCGAAGCGAATCGCCCGTTCGAAATGCTGAACCAACATTGCTTGCACTGCGGATATTGTCGAGAACTACCACTATCGGATGTTTTTCCGATTGCTTGTATTCTTCGACGGAAATCCGCTGTAGTTCCTCAGTTTGGAGTTTCCTATAATTTCCGTTGGATAACATACGATTTGATTCTGATGTTTTCCGCATCGTAAATGTCGATGATGTATTTTCCTTCGAACGTACCTTTTATGTCAAGGAAAATCACATTGTCGTCGAATTGTTGTTCGTGTAGTTTTGTATAGCCACGACGATACACAAACCGCATTCCTTTTGGATTCGATGCAGTTAGACGAATTGCGTTGGATTCGGGAATTACCGTGCAAGTAAAATCGCAGTCAAGGCTGTCGGCTGTGAATGATTCCGATACTTCTATGGAACCCAATACGTTACCAGTTTGCAAACCATCAGGGTTCTGGATAGTTCCGCTTGCTTTAATCTGTGCTTGTGCCGATATACACGCCACAATTAGCAACATAATTGAAAATACTTTCTTCATATCTTTTAATTTATTGATGTTTCTATTTGTTTAACTATACTATCAAAATCGAAGCCACAAATTTTATACAATTCTTGTTGGGTTCCGTGTGGCACAAATTCGTCTTGTACGCCTAATCGTACCACATTCCCTGAAAAATGGCTCGATTCGAGTTCTTCCAACACTGCTGAACCAAAACCGCCTGCTACAATGCCGTCTTCTATTGTGATAATGGTTTCAAACGATTGCGCTATTTCTGCAATTAGTTCAGAATCAATAGGTTTTATCCATCTAAAATTGTACATGGCCGCCATTTTACCAGTATCGGTGTAAACCTTATCAACCGCCTTCAGTGCTGTATTTCCCACTGCTCCAATGGTGAGAACTGCAACTTTTTCTCCGTTTCGAAGACATTCGGCTTTCCCGATAGGCATTATCTGCATTTCTTCACGCCATTTCAAATACTCGCCACCACCTCGTGGATAGCGGATTGCAAATGGTTTTTCCACCGAGTAGGCGGTGAACATCATATTCCGTAGTTCGATTTCGTTCATAGGGGCTGCAACCACTATGTTCGGAATCGCACGCATAAAAGGAATGTCAAACAAACCATGGTGGGTTACTCCGTCGGCACCGACAATTCCTGCACGGTCGAGACAGAAAACCACGTGGAGGTTTTGCAATGCCACATCGTGGATTACTTGGTCGTAAGCCCGTTGCATAAACGTGGAGTAAATGTTGCAAAAAGGAATCAACCCTTCTTTAGCCATACCGGCCGACATTGTTACAGCGTGCTGTTCGGCTATGCCGACGTCGAAAGCTCTGTCGGGCATGGCTTTCATAAGAATATTCATCGAACAGCCTGTCGCCATTGCTGGAGTGACGCCCATTACCCGTTTGTCTTTCTGCGCAAGTTCGAGTAGTGTTTCACCAAAAACCTCTTGGTATTTAGGCGGGATGGTATTCTTGTCGGGTAGGGGAATCATTTCGCCGGTTTCCTTGTCGAATTTGCGTGGTGCGTGCCATTCCGTCTGTTCTTCCTCGGCAGGCTTGAATCCTTTGCCTTTCTGAGTATGGATGTGGAGCAATTTTGGTCCGGGAATATGTTGGATATCCTGTAATGTACGCGTTAGTTGAAACACATTATGGCCGTCAATAGGCCCGAAATAGCGGAATCCTAACGATTCAAATAAATTACTTTCCTTGAAAAATAAGGATTTCAATCCCCGTCCCATTTTCTTGAACAATTCACGTAAATCGGGACCGAATTGGCTCAATTTTGTGGAAAAGTTCCAAGTTTTGTCACGGAATCTATTGTACGATGGCGATGTAATCACATCAATCAAATATTGGTGAAGTCCGCCCACATTGGCGTCGATAGCCATGTCGTTGTCGTTGAGAATCACCAAAATATTTGTTTTGCTTCCTCCAGCATAGTCAAGTGCTTCAAATGCCTCACCGCCAGTAAGTGCTCCATCTCCGATTACAGCAACAATACTGCGATTCTCAGCGTTCGCTTTCGCTGCAAGAGCCATTCCTGTTGCCGCAGAAATTGAAATAGACGAATGCCCGGCGATAAAGCTGTCGTATTCACTTTCTTGAGGATTGGGAAATCCGGAAATACCGTCAAGTTTACGATTGGTGGAGAAAACTTTTTTGCGGCCAGTTAAAATCTTGTGTCCGTATGCCTGATGCCCAACGTCCCAAATAATCCTATCATAAGGCGTGTTGAACGCATAGTGAAGTGCCACGGTCAATTCAACCGTGCCGAGACTTGCACCAAAATGCCCAGGATTGCGGCTACTTTCGTCAATTATAAAGTCGCGCAATTCCTTGCATACTTGCGGCAATTGCTCAATGCCGAGTTTACGCAGATCCGACGGATATTCTATTTGGTCAAGTAATCCCACCTCAATAACTTTTCAAGTGGCAAAATTAGCAAATTTTGTGCTACGATTTAACGCCAGCAACCAATATTAAAATCCATTGAGAAAATTGATAAACAATAACAAGATTTTCATTTATCATTGAATGAAGTAGTATGGTTTCGTTTTAATACGAAAAACTCGTAATTTGTTTCATTTATAAACTTTTTATCATCTATCGCTTTTAGATTGAAAGAAAAATTCGTTATTTTGCATGCGTAAAGCAAGGGGAATTGCTGAATATATTGATAACAGTTAAAAATATTTGTCGTGGCTCATACAAAATATATATTCGTGACAGGTGGCGTGGTGTCAGGCTTGGGTAAAGGCATTATTTCGTCATCGATAGGTAAATTACTGCAAGCGCGAGGCTACAAAGTCACTATCCAAAAACTTGATCCATATCTGAATATAGATCCGGGAACGCTTAATCCATACGAGCACGGCGAGTGCTATGTGACTATTGACGGTGCGGAGACCGATTTGGATTTGGGACATTACGAACGATTTCTTGACCACGAAACCACGCAGGCTAACAATATCACCACGGGCAGAATTTACCGTAACGTGATTGAGAAGGAACGCCGCGGCGATTTTCTTGGAAAAACGGTTCAAATTATTCCTCATATTACTGATGAAATCAAACAGGATATTCAAATCATTGGTCACAAGGGTTACGATTTTGTCATCACTGAAATAGGCGGTACTGTGGGCGATATTGAGTCGCTTCCGTTTATCGAGGCTATCCGCCAGATGAAATGGGAAATGGAACACGAATGTCTGTTTGTCCATCTTACGCTCGTGCCGTTTTTGGAGGCGAGTCAAGAATTGAAAACCAAGCCGACGCAGCATTCAGTGAAACAATTGCAACAGGCTGGTGTTCAACCTGATATATTGGTGCTACGCACCGAACATGAACTTTCGGCGGAACTTCGTCGGAAAGTTGGACAATTCTGCAACGTGGATTTGGAATCGGTGGTGCAGTCGGTTGATCAAAAAACGATTTATCAAGTTCCTATTGCTATGGCGGAACAAAATCTCGATGAAACCATTCTGAAGAAATTCGGCATGGAGGTGGGCGAAAAACCACCAATGATTCCGTGGAGAACGTTCTTGCAGAAATTGTATCATCCGAAACATGAAGTGCAGATTGCCCTTGTGGGAAAATATGTGGAATTGCCCGATGCATACAAGTCGATATTGGAGTCATTTATCCATGCCGGTGCGATTCACGAGTGCAAAGTGCACGTGAAATTAGTGCAATCAGAACAACTTACCTCTGAAAATGTCGGACAGGAATTGGCTGGCTGTTCAGGTATATTGGTCGCTCCAGGTTTCGGAAATCGTGGTATTGCCGGAAAATTCGAAGCAATACGGTTCGCAAGGGAAAACAATATCCCATTTTTGGGTATTTGCTTGGGTATGCAGTGCGCTGTGATTGAGTTTGCACGCAACGTGCTTGGCTATCACGATGCAAATTCCACGGAAATGGATCCCGATACACCACATCCTGTAATTGATATTATGGAAAGTCAGAAAAATATCACGCAGATGGGTGGAACTATGCGGCTTGGCGGTTATCCTTGTACGTTGAAGAAACCATCTCGAGCGTATTCAATCTATGGTGAGGAACAGATAATAGAACGTCATCGTCACCGTTATGAATTCAATAACAAGTATTTACATGAATTTGAACAAGCAGGTATGATAGCTACAGGTTTCAATCCCGAAACTTCGTTGGTTGAAATTGTTGAAATCCCTTCGCATCGCTGGTTTGTCGCTGCCCAGTTCCATCCAGAGTATCGAAGCAGGGTGATTAAGCCACATCCGCTGTTTGTGGATTTTGTAAAGGCTGCAATGGAATATCAAAAATCGTAGTAGAAATTGTTTAGGCTTGTCCTAAATCCAAGAAAATACATCCATTGGTTCAAATCATCGGAGATTTCCGAGTTTTGTTTGCGGTGCGATACCCCGAATGAGATGTTCATGTTTGATTTAGGGTTAATCATATAAGAAACGGTCAAATCGGTGTAGGTGATAATGTTTTGGTCGCCGCCCTTGCCGATTTTGTTGTCGTATTCTTGTGTCCGTGTTTGATAAAGTTTGAAAATATCTCCACCATAGTTGGAATTTGCAGTGTCTCTGCCGTAAACGAGATATTCATATTTTGCTTCAAAAAAGAATCGTTTCCAATTATATCGCAGGAAAGACACCGACTCATAGAAATTTGCTCCTCTTGGGTGTGCGAGTGCTTGTCCCGCATGGGCGTAGTTTTGTGAATATGTAAAGTGCGAATAAATGAATGGACGAACGTAATTAAATTCTGTTTGGAAATCCAATCCTTTGACTTTTGCGATGTCAAACGTTTTGTATCCAGCCTGGAGTGCATACTTGCTTCCCCACCAACCGCTGTGTTTCTTGAATTCTTCGAATTTGAATTCATCAAGGACTGCCTGCCCATAAAACACGTGGTTTTTCCATAGCGTGAGTTTTCCTGTGAGTCCCATTAGGCAATTGTCGGGCGAGCCGATGGAAAATTCCACAGGACGAAGGAAAATACATGGATTTATGTAGTTGAATTCGAATCCTCGGTGTGTGCCGAGTGTGTCGTCGCCCCAATTGATGGTTTCGAAAAACGCAATGTTGAGCCATTTTGTAACTGACCAGTCGAGATAGTGCATCACGTTCCATTTCTTGGGATGGCGTGTGTTCCCCTTGTGGCCTTTTTCAAGGTAATATTGTTGCGACCACATCATCACATATTTCAGATTCCACACGTTGGTTGTGATTTTAAAATATGGATAATTCTGCGCGTTGTCCGATAAAATCAGCGAGCGATATCCATCGCCGATGAAATTTTTCCCATGTCCCAATTGAAAGCCGAAATATTTGCTTGGAATGTACGACACAAAACCTTCGGCATAGGCGTAATCGTAACCGCCGTTGTTGCCGAAATTCTTGGCACGGCTGATTCCTGGGATAGTTTTGTGTCCCAATTCTTTGATTCTGTCGCGGCGATAGTCGGTGAAATTCGATTGAATTTCATGAAATGCCGTATAGAAATAGACTTTGTCGGTTATATTGCCGTTTACAAAAATGCCGCGGTCGTTTATCCAGCCTGCATTGTCGTTGTCATCACCATTGTGGTTCGAAAGCTCGAAATTGAACGCAGGGTTGATGTTGAAATTGAAATCCTTAGAACGGAAGAAAAATAAATCCTTGTTGAGTAAATGATTGCAAATCTTGTTGTTACATTTCTTTTCAAACAAAGTGTCAATGGAAACGATTTGCGAAACTTCAGTCATGTCGTATGGCTTCACCGACGTGTGGAAACGGTTGTCTGAGTTGTAGAGATAGCGGTCGTATGGCTGAAATGACGCATTTTGATAGATGGAATTGTTTTGGGCAAAAACAGTTCCAAAAACGAATATGCAGATTATAGAAAGAAAAGCTTTATTGCCCGTCATGTTTAAGAACCACCTTAATTGTTTTTAGCAATATCATAAAGTCCAAACCTAACGACCATGTATCAATATATTGCAAGTCTAATTTCATCCATTGCTCGAATGGAATTTGGTTTCGTCCTGAAACTTGCCAGATACAAGTCAACCCTGGTTTCATCGAAAGTTTACGCGTCTGCCATGGCTTGTATTCCTTAACTTCTGATGGAAGTGGTGGTCGTGGTCCTACAATCGACATGTCGCCTTTCAATACATTGAAGAACTGTGGCGTCTCGTCAATACTGAATTTTCTGATGAATCGTCCTACTCGAGTAATACGCTTATCATCTTTTATTTTGAAAACAGGTCCGTCTTGTTCATTTTCCGCTAACAATGTGTCCTTCATTTCCTCTGCATGGTCGCACATACTGCGGAATTTGTACAAAGTGAATTCCCTGCCTCGCAGTCCGGAACGTTTTTGGGTGAAAAATACAGGTCCTTTAGAATCAATTTTGATAGCTATTGCGGTAAGTATGAACACTGGGGATAATACAATGATTGCAAAACCCGATGCCACCTTGTCGAAAATATTCTTGCATAGCATATTGAGGTTTTGTCGTGGCGTGTTCTGAAATGTGAAAAACGGCATTTCGCCCACATAGTAGATTTGCGCTTTTGTTGAGGTAAGAGAGAGAATTTGCGACGATACTCTGAATGTGATTCCTAATTCAAGGCAGAGGTACACAAGATTGCTGATCATCTTATTGTCAAGTGTTGAGAGGCAATAAAACACCTCGTCGATAGGCTCTTCCAATAATTTTTCTTTAATGTTGTCGATTGAATAGATTGGGTACCGATTGTATTTCTCGGCAACTTCGGAATCCTCGGTGATGATTCCCTTTATGCGGTAGCCCCAATAGGTGTTTGTCTCGATTTTGTGAATAATTGAGCCAATGTTTTTGTCTCCGATTATGAAAATGTTACTCGTATGCAGTCCTCTTGCCCGTTGATGTTGCGCAATATGGTAAATCATAACGATAAAAAGATAAAATGCCGCAAAACCAATGGTGACAAATTCTATCAGGAAAAAGCGTCTGGGTTGGATTTTTAGTATGAATGTGATGAAAACTAATCCCAATAATCCAAGCAGCATCGCGCTTACATAGTTTCGGAGAATGTAGGAGTGAGGGTTGGTTTTGTATATTTTGGAAAGGTCGAATCGTTTAAGCAAATAC
This sequence comes from Bacteroidales bacterium, assembly GCA_017552705.1. Taxonomy (GTDB): domain Bacteria; phylum Bacteroidota; class Bacteroidia; order Bacteroidales; family UBA1715; genus UBA1715. Next base: position 14,440 of record JAFZOY010000134.1, on the reverse strand, counting down.
GACCATAGGATTATCGAACTAAGTAAAATAATCACATCGTCTTTGGTTAGTTCCCAAAAACCAAATGTGAGTTTGTGCAAGACAACAAAAATAAGACAACTTATTATAATGTCCGCAAAGACAATCAGGCTGTTGATTCTAGTATTTCTATTTGTTGAACCCGACATCGTTGTTTCGTGTGATTTTGAGAAAAAAAAAGCGGGAACCATGATAATCCCCGCTTTGTAAACAATAGGTGATATTATTTAGAAATAACACGAGCCATTTCACAAACTTTGTTTGAATATCCCCATTCGTTGTCGTACCAAGAAACAACTTTAACGAAAGTAGGATCCAATTGGATACCAGCTTTAGCGTCGAAGATAGAAGTACGAGCATCGTTACGGAAGTCAGTTGAAACAACTGCATCTTCAGTGTAACCAAGGATACCTTTCAATTCGCCTTCTGAAGCAGCCTTCATAGCAGCGCAGATTTCATCGTAAGTACATTCTTTGTTCAATTCAACAGTCAAGTCAACTACAGAAACGTCAGATGCAGGAATACGCATTGACATACCAGTCAATTTACCGTTCAATTCAGGAAGAACTTTACCTACTGCCTTAGCAGCACCAGTTGATGAAGGGATGATGTTTTCAAGAATACCACGACCACCTCTCCAGTCTTTCTTAGAAGGACCGTCAACAGTTTTTTGAGTTGCAGTTGCAGCGTGAACTGTAGTCATCAAACCTCTCTTGATACCGAATTTATCGTTCAATACTTTAGAGATAGGAGCCAAACAGTTTGTTGTACAAGATGCGTTAGAGATGATTGTTTGACCAGCATAAGTCTTGTCGTTTACACCATACACGAACATTGGAGTTGCGTCTTTTGAAGGTGCTGACATGATTACTTTCTTAGCACCAGCTTTGATGTGTGCTTCAGCAAGTTCTGCTGTCAAGAAGAAACCTGTAGATTCAACAACTACATCTACGCCAAGAGCACCCCAAGTGATAGCTGAAGGGTCTTTTTCTGCGAAGATTTGGATTTTGTTTCCATCAACGATCATGAAGTTGCCTTCAACTTTGATGTCGTGATTGAATTGACCATGTACTGAGTCATATTTTAGCATGTAAGCTAAATAGTCAGCATCCAAAAGGTCGTTGATACCTACTACTTGAATGTCCTTGCCGAAGTTCTCTACAGCAGCGCGGAACACCATACGGCCGATACGTCCGAAACCGTTAATACCAAGTTTAATTGCCATAATAAATAAATTTATAAATTATTGTTAAAAACTTTTTGACGGCCACAAATTTACATTAAAATTAGATAAAACAAAATGTTTCGGGGCAGTTTTTCTGCATTTAATTAAAAATATTGATTGTCAATGAGATACAATCGCCGTGGAAATCTTTCCCAAACGTGCTTGTAAATAAAAAGACACAGAATGTTTGTGGCAGGATTTACTTGTCGGAACTAATTGGTATGGAAATAAAAAAGGGATGACCGTGGCCATCCCTTTCCTTTTATTCTCTACTGTAATTAGGAGCTTCGCGTGTTATTGTTACATCGTGTGGATGACTTTCGGCATAACCCGCACTGGTGATTTTTACAAATTTCACGTTTCTCAGTTCCGAAATGGTTGGCGCGCCGCAGTAGCCCATACCTGAACGCAAACCGCCAAGTAATTGATATACCTCTTCTGCCAAAGTGCCTCGATATGGAACACGTGCCACAATACCTTCGGGAACAAGTTTTTTCGCATCGGCCACGTTCGATTGGAAATAGCGGTCTTTTGAGCCTTGTTGCATCGCTTCCAACGAACCCATTCCTCGATATGATTTGAATTTACGTCCTTGATAAATGATAGTGTCGCCTGGAGATTCTTCCAAACCTGCAAACAATGAACCCAACATCACGGAGCTTGCACCGGCTGCCAATGCTTTTACAATATCGCCTGAATAACGGATACCACCATCGGCAATAATAGGAACATTTGTGCCTTTGAGTGCTTCGGCCACATCGAATACCGCCGACAATTGTGGTACACCAATACCCGCAATGATACGTGTGGTACAAATCGAACCAGGACCAATACCAACTTTTACTGCGTCGGCGCCAGCTTCAACAAGTGCCTTGGCTGCTTCGGCAGTTGCAATGTTTCCTGCTATGAAATCAATTTGTGGATATAATTGTTTTGCTTTGCGAACGGTGTCTATCACGCCTTTGGAATGTCCGTGGGCAGTGTCGATAACCACTACGTCAACACCAGCTTGCACAAGCGCTTCCAATCTGTCGAATGTGTTTGGCGCAGTGCCAATCGAGGCTCCTACACGCAGACGGCCTTTGTCGTCTTTGCAGGCATGTGGATTGTCGATTGCTTTTGAAATATCTTTGTAGGTCAACAACCCGACCAATGCACCTTTTTCGTCAACTACAGGCAATTTTTCGATACGATATTTTTGCAAAATGTCAGCAGCTTTTGTCATATCGTCGCCTTGTGTGATTGTTACCAAATTGTCTTTCGTCATTACATCCGAGATGTTTTTCTGCTTGTCGGAAACAAAGCGTAAGTCACGGTTGGTAACGATGCCAAGCAATTTTCGACCTTCACCGATAACTGGAATACCTCCGATTTTGAATTCTTCCATAAGTCCAAGTGCATCAGCAACTTTTGCATTTGGTGTAATGGTCACTGGGTCGTAAATCATACCATTTTCGCAACGTTTCACACGTTTTACTTCCAATGCTTGTTGCTCAATCGACATGTTTTTATGGATGATTCCTATACCGCCTTCGCGAGCCAACGCTATCGCCAAACGAGAATCGGTAATGGTATCCATTGCGGCCGAAACTATTGGGCAATTTAATGAAATATTGCGTGTCAATTTCGTTGTTATATCCACTTGATTCGGCAGTACTTCTGAATACCGTGGCACTATCAGCACATCATCGAAGGTCAACCCTTCTCCTATAATTCTATCCGTTGTATATGACATAGCGTTTTATATTTATAAATTGAGCAAAATTAGAGATTTTTTCATTCTCCGCCAAAAAAAACTACGATTGTGAAACCAAATTCTTTGAATCATACAACGTTTTTCCATATTGAAAAGCAAAAAAACGTACCTTTGTCGCCTGTAGAATCAAATTTTACACATGGGATTACAAAGATCTGATATAGAAATAATGGCGCCAGTTGGCTCGTATGAGTCGCTTATGGCTGCTATTCAGGCTGGTGCAAATTCGGTTTATTTCGGCATTGAGATGCTGAATATGCGTGCTCGTTCGTCGAATAATTTCACCACTGAAGACTTGGCGAATATTGTGAAAATTTGCAATGAACACGGCATAAAATCCTACTTGACCGTAAACACAATCATTTACGACAAGGACATGGAAACCTTGCACAAGGTGATGAAAGCGGCAAAGGACAACAACGTTTCCGCCATCATTGCCTGCGACATTGCCGCCATTCAATGTGCTATGGAGTATGGTGTTGAGGTTCATATTTCCACGCAACTTAATATTTCGAATACGCAGGCGGTGCGTTTCTTTTCTCAATATGCCGATGTGGTGGTGCTTGCACGGGAATTGAATCTGATGCAGGTGAAAGAAATTTATAAGGCAATTCAAGATGAACATATTTGCGGACCGAAGGGCGAATTGGTGAAACTTGAAATGTTCTGCCACGGCGCGTTGTGTCAGGCTATTTCGGGGAAATGCTATTTGAGTTTGCACGAAAATAATTATTCGGCAAACAAAGGTGCATGTCTGCAAACGTGCCGCAAGGCCTACATTGTCACAGAAAAGGAGACGGGCAACGAGTTGGAGATTGACAATGAATATATTATGTCGCCTAAGGATTTGTGTACCATAGGTTTTCTTGACGAACTTGTAGAAGCGGGCGTTCGTGTGATGAAAATTGAAGGTCGTGCCCGTAGTGCCGAATACGTGAAAACCGTTGTGGAATGCTACAATCAGGCTGTTGAAGAAATTGTCAACGGAACCTATAATGATAATAAAGATGCAAAAGTTGCCGCTTGGAAAGAACGGCTATCACGCGTTTTCAACCGCGGATTCTGGAACGGCTATTATTTAGGGCAAAGGTTAGGTGAATGGAGTCGTCACTATGGCAGTAGCGCCACGAAAACGAAAATTGCCATTGGAAAATGCACCAATTACTTCTCAAATTTGAATGTGGCGGAATTTCAGATGCAGTCAGACGAACTTTGCCAAGGTGATGAAATTCTCATCACTGGTCCTACTACTGGCGTTATTGAGATGATTGCCAACGATATACGTGTTGATTTGAAAACGGTTGACAAGACGGTCAAAGGTGAATTGTTTTCAATGAAAACAGATAAAATCCGTCGTGGCGACAAATTGTTTAAGGTTGTTGATTCAAATAAATAATTGCCAATGAACGTGTGGCAGGAAATAAAGGAGTTTGTTTCGTCCGAGATAATAAGGAATTCGGCTAAACTCCTTACTGCCAGTGTGATAGTGCAAATCATCGGCTTGCTTGTTTATCCAATTCTCACGCGGCTCTACAGCCCTGAAGATTTTGGTTTGATAAATTTGTTTTTAAGTATTGCGGGCGTGCTGTCGTTATTTGCCACAGCGGAATTTCAGTATGCAATTTTGCTCCCAAAATCCGAAGAGAAAGCAATCTCGTGCGTATATGTCGGTGTTGCAAGCACGTTGTTGGTTGTTGGCATTATAATCTGCACAATTCCTTTTGCAACAACAATTTCGGATTGGTTTAAAGTCCCGAATTTAGCTGATTGGTATTGGGCAATTCCGATTTTTGTGTTGTTTTCGGGACTATGGACACTGCTAAACTATTGGTACACAAGAAATAAATCGTTCGGAGAAATTGGCACATATCAAGTAACGCAATGTTTGACAAATGCAGCTGCCAAATGCGGGTTTGGATTTGCCGGTTTTTTGAATGGCGGTTTGATATTATCAGCAATTGTGTCTCCGTTTATTGCATTGGGTATAAGTATTGCAACTACATGGAAATCAAGCATAAAACGATTGTTTTCGTCTAGGTCGGTAGCGCTATCAGATGCAGTCAGGGAATATTCCAATTTTCCAAAATATTCGCTGCCTCGGGCTTTGGTGAACTATTTCAGTGGAAATTTGCCGATATTCGTACTTACACCATTTTTCGGATTGACTGAAATCGGCTTTTTCGGTATGGCATTGACGCTTGCGTTTAAGCCTATCAATATGATTTCCAACTCATTATATCAGGTGTTATTTCAGAAAACATCGGAGCAGGTTCAAAATAAACAGCACATAAAACCGCATATTTTTAAGTTTTTGACAATATCTGTTGCTGTTGTAATTCCTTGTTTTACAGTACTTTACTTTCTTCTTCCAATTATTACTGAATATTTATTGGGAGAGGGCTGGAGCGAAACGGGTGTTCACATCCAGACAATGCTTGGCTGGCTCACGGTATCGGTTTTAGTCGCTCCAATCTGTTATTTGTCGGATATTTTTCAAAAACAGAAAATCGGATTACTTTTCGAGATTCTGCTTATTTCTGCTCGAATTGCGGGACTTGCGTTTGGGATTTTTACAGCGAACTTCTACAATGCGATTCTTGGGTATTGTATTGGTAGTACCGTTGTTATCTTCTTACAATTATTATGGTATATCAGTCTTATTCGTTCTTACGAACGTACAATTGCTGATTGATACACGTCAACCAGCTGTTTCCCAATGGCTTGAAACGAAAATGCTTGTGCCGACTTGCAGATTTCTGTTTCGTCAAAACTTTTGTAATTGTCTAACATCCAATTGATTTCTGTGTATAGCGCATCTTCGTCGCCAGCAGGTACAAGTTTCCCGTTTTTCGCTGTGATGACGGTCGGTGCGATTCCCACAGCGGACGAAACAACTGGGATTCCACTAGCCAAAGCCTCGGGGATAACCGTGGCAAATGTTTCATAATTTGAAAATAGCAAAAAGAAATCGCTTTGGTGCATCCAGTCGCTGACTTGCTGCGGAGTCTGTTCTCCGATAAAGTGAACGACGGTATTTAAAATCTCAAAATTATGAGCTTCCTTGCGGATTTTTTTGAAATCGGGTCCGCTACCAATTATAATAAGCTCAAAATCAAATCGTTCGTCGGACAAGCGTTGTATTACACGCAGCACGCCGCGCAAATTTTTTGCTGATTCATCGAAGCACGACACGTGCAGAATTCGTTTCTTCGCCCGTTCTTCTTTTGTCAGCGGCTCGTAGAAGAAGTCGTCAACAACGTTGCCAACACATACAACGTGTTCTGAGTGTATTCCAACGTGGTTCATGGCATCTGCCAATGTTTGTGACACGGGAAGTAATGCTTTTGCGTTGCGTATCACTATGTTCGTCAATGATTTACGTAGTAAACCGGCATACGTGTTTTTTTCAGGCAAATACCGTGACCATTGTTCAGTAACAACATACGGAATACCATATTTTTTTTGTAGCAAATAAGCAAGGACTCCTGTTCGTGTAAGTATGTGTGCATGAGTGATTTCTGGTGCTCCCCAAGTACTTGAGAATTTTTTGAATCCTTTTTGAAAAGCACGTATATAATCAAACGCCTTGCGCAATATTCCGCTTCGTTTCGGATAATACACAATTACTTCGTGAACATTTTGAACGTCGTTCTCTACTATTTCAAGATTAGTGATATTGTTGTCGGCGTATAGAAATAAAACGCTGACATCGGCGAAACGGGAAACTGCTTGAGCATGTTTTTGCACGAATAATCCTGCCATCGCATCGTAACGATGTGGATACCATGCACTTAAAAACAATACTTTCATTCGTCCCATATCGTACTAATTGGAAACGTCAATCTGTGTTTACAAAAATTCAAGCAGACGTGTGACGATTTTCTCTGAAGCACCCTTGCTGGCGTATAGAAAATCGTGGTTTTTCTTTCCGGATTCTTTTCTAAATTGCTCGTTTTCAATAAGTTTTGTTAGAATGTCGTAACATTCCTGCTCATTTGATATAGGAAATCCACCGGCAACTTGTTTCAGTTGCATTGCCTCAAATGAATTGACGTGCTTTGGTCCAAAAATCACTGGATTGCCGAATGCCGAAGGTTCCGCAACATTGTGGACACCAGTGGAAAATGCACCGCCAACGTATGCTATATCGGTGTTTTTATACAGCTTTGCAAGCATTCCAATTGTGTTTACAATGGCAACCCGACATGCTGTTTTGCCACTTTCTGTATTTGAAAAATCAGTATAACGTTGAGTTTCAATACCTTCCTGTTGGAATGTCTGTTCTATTGCTTGAATGTGCGTTTCGTGCAATTCATGGGGTACCAAAATCAATTGCAGATTTGTATGTTCTTTGAAAACCCGCAATAACGCAGGAAACAAATGTTTTTCGTCGGCGGGCCAGATACTTCCGCCAATGAATGTGATAGGTAATGGGTTTTCAAATAGTTGAACATCAGGTTGTTGTAAAACTGCCTCGGCTTTTGCTATAATTTGGTCGTAACGGGCATCGCCTACAACTTCCAATCGGTTTTCGTACGGGAAAATGTTCAGGAATCGCTGTTTGTAATCTTCCGATACGGGAAGGATATACGTTATATATTTGTAGAACAATCGGTTGATAATGGCATTCACACCTTTGTAGCGCATCGAATCTTCCGCCAATTCGGCCGAGCAGAGCAATACAGGTACGTTTGCCCAATGCGCCGCTAAAATAATTCCTGGCCACACATCGTATTTTGCTATCACCCACGCTTTGGGTTTCAGCCGTTTGAAAAAGATAAAATTTGTGATGCACACATCAAACGGCAAATACAGCGATAAATCAACATCTTCCTTGCGCCCATGGTTCATCCCCGACGGCGAAAAAAACGAAGCAACGATTTTTAGGTTTGGATGTGATTTTTTCAATGCTTTTATTATTTGTATGGATTGCTCCCATTCACCTACCGAGGCGCTATGAAAAAAAACAATTTGTTCGTTGGCGTTTTCTCTTGCGAATTTTCGAATCCGCTTTGGTTGTGTGATTCTTCCAATCAGTCCTTCACGCATTTTTGCGTTAAACAACGCGCCAATGCAGAACACAGGTATCACCAGACAAACGTAAAACAACGTGTAAAACAACAAAAAAATGTAGGTCATAATTCTGTAATATTTCAAGCAAATGTAGTGAGTTTTTCATATTTTGCAATATGGAAAAGGTCGTAACGTATGAGAATCCAAATAGTGAGGATTCCATTATAGCCCGAACACAGAGCAAATCCGCCCGAACAGTGAACGTTCTGTATAATTACACATTCCACATTGAGCATTTCGCATTATTTTTTATCTTGCACTCCGATTTTCGTAGAGACGATGTGCACATCGTCTCTACTATAACAAAATGAAATACAAATAAATATGAGAATATTTACCTCAAAATTCCTTCTTACGCTTTCTGCGTTGTGTATTGCTTTTCTGGAAGCTTTCGCCGACCCCGACCTGTTTACCATTTCGGTTACGAATGGGAATACATTTACCATCTCGCGTACCGATGCTTCGGCAGCAAGTTACGTCGATTACTACACGCAAAGCGGTAGTGCCATTGCAGGCATTCACTTTGAATCGATTTCAGGTCGGTTGGAATTTTCCAAAGACGAAACAGAAAAAACGCTTACCGTGCCGGCATTGGAAGTTTCAACTATAGACAATTATGTACTGACAACAGAAAATCACACGTTTTCTCTTTGCATATACAACAACCACATGCCGTCGTTGATGGTGGAGGGCTCTTTCAATAATACGAAGTTAATACCCGAACCCTCTGAGAAAAACATACTTCTAAAAGAATATTTTCTGGGAACTGACGATTATACAACGTATATCACGTCGCCAAATTTATTCGATACCCTTCCCGATACCGATGTTGACAAAGCGTATTTCATATTGTCAGAACAAACACCTCATTATAAATTCAATATGCAATTATACATGAAGTTAGTTTATGCGGGATGGTATGATATTTCTTTATATTTTCTTAATGAAAATGAGAAGCAAATTGTATATAAAACAACTGGTGAAATCGATGACATTCCAGTATTGAGAGTTCCTGGTACAAACGCCACAGAAGAAGAATTTACTGAGGGATACAGCGATTTATGGCAGAGTTCCGAAGGATATATTTTGACAAATGACGGCATTCAGAGCGTTGGTTTAAAAGCAGACGCACATGGAAGTGGTGATGATTATTATAGGGTATATAATCTAACACTTAATTATAAGTTTCACGATGCTTCTGCCCCTGTCATCAAAGGAATCTACGTAAATACCGACCACATTTATTATAGCGGCGAAGAAGTGAATTTGTCGGTTCAATTCAATGAGCCAGTTACAAGTACTGTTTCAACCGCAATTGTGCGTATTGATGGTAAGGATTATACGTTTTCATATAAGGGAGGAAACGGCACTAACACCTTGTATTTTTATTGTGACGACATAACAACGACAAAAATGTCGGGCATTACGGGAACCGTTACGCTGAAGAGTCTTGATGGAACCGTGCGCGATGTGAACGGCAACCAATCTACTTTTGCCGACATAACCTCGAACAATACGTGCCAGAATTTCAAGATGAACCTTATCTACACTGTCTCGCTCCAGACAAATGGCGGTGCCATACAGGGCGGGAAAGTCGACTCATATACGTATGGCGTTGGAGCGACGCTTCCCACGGTAGTCGAAAAAGACGGTTACGAATTTGCCGGCTGGTACGACAACGAAAACTTCTCTGGTGCGCCATATACTGAAATTACAGCGGAGGACTATCTCAACAAAACATTTTATGCAAAATGGATTGAAAAAAATGTTTGTAACATACAAGTTGAAGAAACAATCAAGAATGCTCGTTGTTTTGGCGAATCTAACGGCGAAATTGCCCTAACCATCACCAATGCTGCCGAACCATACACGACGAAATGCTCAAACGAGATTTTTACTGACGATGTTCTCAGTAATCTAAAAGCTGGTGACTATCTTATTGAAATAACAGATGCCGAAAATTGCTCATTCTCAAAGATATATACGGTAACGGAACCGAATCTTCCAGAAGTTTCAATTGCGAACTTAACAGCAACCGCCTGCAACGAAAAGAACGGCGCGGTAATCGTCAATGGTGACGACAATTTTACGTATCTTTGGAACAACGGAAATGAAACAAAATATTTGCTGAACGTGAACGCCGGCGATTATTCGTTGGTTGTAACTGACGAAAACGGCTGTACAAACACACTGCAGGTCACGGTACCGTTAATTACGCCGAAACAACCCGAAATCGCCCTTGTGACAGTAAGCGAGCAGACGGGGAAAAACTTGGTCGTATGGCTGAAGGAAGAAACTGACCTGATTGACTTCTACACGATTTATCGCGAAAACGACGAGGCAAACGTGTACGAGAAACTTACTACCGTTCCATACGGTGAATTGAGCGTATATGAAGACAACGAGGCCGACCCGAACATACGTGCGTGGAGATATAAGATTTCGGCGACAGACGTGTGTGGCGCCGAAACAGAGCTGAGCGAACACCATAAGACCATGCACATTACGAAGAATGCGGGATTCGACGGCACGTCAAACAATCTGATTTGGGATAAGTACGAAGGACTTGATTTCTCGACATTTATTGTGATGTGCAAATACAAAGAGAATAATAACATTGTAACCGACACGCTTACCACTTTGCCGTCGAATGTGACCTCGTACAGCGATATGAAACCGAAGGAACAAATTTTGTCGTACTTTGTCGGCATAAAATTGCCCGAAGTCATCGACCCCAAGACGCAGTTTATGAAAGCAGAATCGGGACCGTTCTCCCTTGCCATTTCCAATATTGCCGAAGTTGAAACCAACAAAGATGTGGCTATCCGTGCGGTTGCCGAATCCATTGTGGATGTTTATTCCGTTGCTCACACAATTTACGTGAAGAACGCGGCAGGTGTCGAAACAGCCATCTACGACGTAAGCGGACAGAAAATAACCTCTGCCGAAGGTCTTGACGACTATGCGTTTCCAATCAAACATAATGGAGTATATGTTGTAACTGTTGGCAAACAGGCATTCAAGATTATTGTGGAGTAATCTCCTGTTCGTCTCTTCTTTTCTTTTCTTTTCTTTTACTCCACCTCTATGCATAGTCATTCCGAGCGAAGCGAGGAATCTGTATGGCTTTTTGTATCTTGTTCTGCTGAATCTGTTCCGTTTCTTTCGACGCCGAAAGAAACGGATCGTAAAACTTTTTAATAAAAATCGTTTGGTATAAAAATAAATAAAGGGAGTTAAACCTCCCTTTAATAATTTTGCTTACCGTAGTGGCAGATTTCACGAACTTAATCGGCTTTTGCTCGAATGGTTCAGGGCTTACGCCTTAATGTTGATACAGAAGAACGAGGCAAATATGCGACACTGAATTTTGATTGGTAATATAACCAATGAATTTATTTGTTTAACAATTGAGACGCTTTTTCTCCAAAGAGCATCTTCAATACTTGTTCTTTTTGCGAAGGGGATAATTTTATTTGTATAGAGGTCTCTATATTATCAATGTGTGCGAGTTCTTCGCTATCAACATATTTTTTAGGATACGTGATAACATCTATAAGCGACATATTATTCGCTTTGGCAAATTCATCTAACGTTTTTAAGTCAATTTTTGTTTTTCCTGACTCAAATCTTGCATAAGCGGACTGCGTTTTATTCATTTCCGCTGCCATTCCTTCTTGGCTGAATCCCCGTGCAACACGTATTAATTCTATATTTTTCAGTATTTGTTCTATCATATTCAAAAGTAAGTCTTGGATTTGTATTAATTGGCACACGATTTGCATAAATAATTTAATAATTGACTAATTATTTGTTACGTTATGCAAATAATATATATTTGTAAATTAAAAATTGTGTTAGTTATGAAAAGATTTATCTTAGTAGCAAGTATCTTATTGATTGCTTCTGCTGTTTTTTCTCAAACGCAGAAAATTGCGGTTTACGTAACGGGTGGTGATGGTGAAAAGGTTTCAATGGAAACAAAGAAAATTATTGGAAGTGAATTGGTCTCCGCCATTGCTGCCAATGAAAAGTATAATGCAGTGGAACGAACGGCTGAATTTCTTTCGCAAATCAACAAAGAACAAAATTATCAGCGTTCTGGAAATGTGGATGATTCTCAAATTAGTGAATTAGGAAAACAATATGGTGTTGATTTAGTTTGTGTTACGGAATTGATTCCCTACGAAAGTTCCTATTACATTCAAGCACGTTTAATTGACGTTGAAACTGCTACCATAAAGAAGACTGCAAGAGAGATTTCCGACTTGGCGAATCTTCCAAGCATAATTCAAATGTCGGAAAGTTTGGCAAATAAATTAGTGGGGGTACAAAAACAACCTGTTCAAACACACAACACTACTCCACAAACGCAAAACACCACGCCTAACACTACGAATCAAAATAACGGAGCCGCTGCAGCTGCTGTAATTGGAGCAATTGCAGATGCGTTATCAAGTTCTAATTCACTTGGTCCCAATGAATACACACTTACAATAAAAAACACCCATTCCTCGCCACGAAAAATCTATGTTGCAGGGAAATACATTGGCCTTGTATCTGCAAATTCAACAAAATCTTTTAAGGTGCCCGTGGAAACCCAAGGTAAAATTAAATCGGTGCAAGCAAGTGGATATGTTTTATATCCGAGTGAGGAATATAGCACAGTTAATAATATGAAACGTGGTAGTACAGCTTATGTAACATTATAATTATGAAAAAGATACTCTTCATATTGTTATTATTAGCATCGTGTGGTTGTTATGCTCAACCCAACTGGTTTGATGCGGATGAACGAGCCATTAGATACCCCTATAACACATATTTTATAGGATTTGTTCAGAATAACTTCAATTCCAAAAAACAAGATATGTCGATTAAGGAGATAACTGACAAGGCGAATTCTGCTTTGATTGAATCTATATCTGTGTCGATTGAATCGAACAAGGAATTGAAACAGTTGGAAACTATAAATGAGAACAAAAGTTTTATTCGCAGCGATTATGATATTCGTATAAAAAGCGATGCAAAAAACAAATTGTCTGGCGTGAAAACCGAGTATTATATTGACAAATCAAGTAATACTATTTATGGATTTGCCTACGTGAAAAAATCGGATTTATGTTCTTTCTACACACAAGAATTATCGACCATCAATAGTTCCGCTCTTTCTTACTTCGATAAAATAAGGAATTTAGAGGAACAAGGTTTTGAATATAAAATATATTCTCCGTTGGTAGCGACCAAGGAACAGTTATCCCAAGCTGGCGAAACAAAGCAAATGGCTGTTCTTACATGTCCTGACGAATCGTATAAACCTATACTGAAAACGATGGCGAATATAGCGGATTCCACAGATAAATTACTTGTTGCATATGGCAAAAGCGTGCGTGCAAGCATTTCATCGCAAGACGACGAAATATCTCAGATGATAAGAAATGCTGTTACGGAATGTTTCGACGAAAATGGTTATGCCATTACGGAAAATAAAAGTCAATCAAGTTTGGTTGTAAACGTGGATACTCGCACGAAACCGCATCCACAAAAGGAGAGTGCTTTTGTGTATATGTATGTTGTTGCCAATATTTCGGTAATTGATGTAAAAAAGGATGTAGCTGTTTTTAGTAAAGAGTTTTCCGCAAAAGGTGGCGGAATAGATGAGAAAGCGGCAAGCATCGATGCCTGTAATAAGGTAAAAAAGGAAATATGCGAATCATTATATAAAGAATTGTTTAACTAAAATCAAATAGGTATGAAAAAGGTTTCTTTATTTGCTCTAATCGCAATAGTTGCGGTTGGTTGCAGTTCAAAAAAAGCAGTGGTAACTTCACCGACCAACAAGTCGGATGTTGAAATTACAATCCCTTGCACGGGGAAAGAGTATCAATCCGATAGCAAGACATTTCGTGCATCGGGCGAAGGATTCAGCAATAGTATGACAATTGCCAAGGACAAAGCATTGCAAACCGCGCGGGCTCGTTTGGCAACAAGCATTGAGGCAACAGTGGAACGTGTAATTGACAATTATGCTTCGTCATACGAAAAAGGAATGAACGAAGAAGCAAAGGCAAAGTATCAAGAATTGTCAAGAACCATAGTAAAGAAAAAGTTAGAAGGCACGATCGCCATTTGTGAATCGATGACGAAAACTCCCGAAGGTGCATATAGAGCATACGTTGCCGTTGAACTTGGTGGTCCAGAGTTGGTTTCGGAAATCAGTAATTCGGTAAAAGCAGATGACAAACTTCGGATTGACTACGAATATGAAAAATTCAAGAAAACATTCGAAGAAGAAATGCAAAAACTGGAAAATCAACAATAGTATTAATATCAAAATGTAAAGAAAATGAAAAAGATTTTTGGAATTT
>JAFZOY010000133.1 GCA_017552705.1 Bacteroidales bacterium | reverse complement strand
TACGCCGGAAATCGTTGGTGACGCTCACTACAATACTGCACAAAGAGTTATCAATATCCTTCAGAAGAATAAGGAATTACAAGATATTATCGCAATTCTTGGTATGGACGAACTTTCTGAAGAAGATAAGTTGGTGGTACAACGTGCACGTCGTGTTCAACGTTTCTTGTCACAACCATTCCACGTTGCAGAACAATTTACAGGTATGCCGGGTAAATTGGTGTCAATTGAAGATACTATCAAGGGCTTCAATATGATTATCGACGGTGAAGTTGACCAATATCCAGAAGCAGCATTCAACCTTGTAGGTACAATTGAAGAAGCAATTGCCAAAGGTGAGGAAATGCTGAAAAACTCTAAATAATTGGGAATATGACAATTGATATAATTACACCATCTGAGAAATTGTTCTCCGGCTCGGCAAAACAAATCAATTTGCCTGGCAGCAATGGTTCTTTCGAAATCTTGGAAAACCACGCTCCGATAGTTGCAACGCTTGCTGCCGGAAACGTAGTAATTGTTGATGAACAAAATCAACAACAAACATTCGAGATTACTGGTGGTGTTGTTGAACAATCGGCAAACAAAGTGATAGTATTAGTTGAATAACTAACATCACACATCCATAGAAAAGGCTGTCCATTGTGGCAGCCTTTTTTGTTGGAGGCTATCCTTTCTTCAATGATTGGAACAACGTTTCGTGCTCGAGAGCCACACGGTCAATGGAGAAACGTTCTTTTGCCAATTTATACGCATTTTCAACCATGCTGTTCCGCATGGCAGGATTTGTATAAAGAGCGACAACCTGTGCGGCTGCCGTGGCAAAATCATCAACCTCAACCAACAAACCTGTTTCACCATGTGTGACAATATTGGGTATCGCATCGGCACACGTAGCCACAACAGGTTTTTTCGCAACCATATATTCAACTATCGCATAGCCAAAGCCTTCCCATCTTGACAACAACACGCCTACATCGAACAATGCCATATATTCATTCGGATTCGAAACCCAACCGGAAATATAAAATGAATCCTGCAATCCTTTTGACTGTATTAACGCCTCGATTGCCGCCCTATCGGGACCATCACCCACTATCACAAAGAAAGCTTCGGGAATCTGTTTTTTGACCTGCTCGGCCATCAAAACAAACGAGTCGGGGGCTTTTTGGTCGGAAATCCGCCCTATCATTCCCACTACAAACGCCTGTTCAGGAATATTGAGTTCGGTACGGGTAAGTTTTGAGGTTGCTATATTTGCCTCAATCGCCGACACATCAACGCCGTTGTAAATCACTTGTAGATTCCTTTCGTTACCAACACCATTACGCAACGCTGATTCTTTCTCGAAATCGGAAATGCAGATAATTTTATCAGTGAAGAACGCCAAAAACTTCTCCACATATTTGTATATCAGCACTTTAGACTTTGAGCACCGCATATTAAATGCCCATCCATGGGCGTTATACAGAATCGGTTTCCGTAAACCAAATGCGGCAATCCGTCCCAATGCGCCAGCCTTACTGCTATGGCAATAAATAATGTCGGGATTATGCTGCTTTATGTACCTGCGCAATGCAAACACGGCCTTACAATCATGCTTCGGCGATATCTCGCGAACCATTTCTACCTGCGAAAATTCATCTACCAATGGCTTAAACTCCGATTCCTTGAATTGCTGGGCACAGACCAAACTATTTGAAACCGTGTCGGGATTCAAATGCCGCAACAGCATTTGTAGATAACAAGCAACTCCGCCATCGGCCTGTGATATGTGCAAAACGTGTATCATTCCACAAGAGGTGTATTATAATTTTGTGATTTCCAACATTTTATCCAATGCCTTCACCGCATTTTTCCGAACGGATTCGTCAACAAAAATCTCGTTGGTCTCGTTTGACAAACAGTTGTACACGTCTTCAAGGCTGGTTAGTTTCATATCGTGGCACACAAAACTTGGGCAACCAAGATAGAATTGTTTGTCGGGATTTTGCTTTTTCATTGGGTGCAGAACACCTTTTTCCGTACACACAATAAATTCCGTTGCGTCGCTTTTTCCAACAAACGAAAGCAGCTCTGCGGTAGAACCCACGAAATCCGACAATTCCAAAATATCCAACTGACATTCAGGATGTGAAATCACTAACGCATTCGGATGCAACTCCTTTTGTTTCAGCACCTTTGATGCTTGCGCAAAATGATGGATGGGACAGCAGCCATTCCAAACCTCAAATTCTTTTCCCAACAATCGCATTGCGTATTTTCCCAGATTTTGGTCGGGAGTATAGAGTATTTTTTCTCCTTGTTCAAGGTAATAGTTGATGATTTTCAAACCATTCGTTGAAGTGCAGATGCAGTCACTCAAAGCTTTAATTTCAGCAGTGGTGTTCACATACGTAATAATCTTTGTATCAGGATGTTCCGCCTTGTATGCCTGCAAATCCGCTTTTGTAATAGTGTCGGCCATACGGCAGCCAGCATTCATCACAGGCAAAAGCACTTTCTTATGTGGCGAGAGTATTTTCGCCGTTTCCGCCATAAAATGAACTCCGCAAAACACAATAATTTCGGCATCGGTTTGCAACGCCGTCTGGCTTAATTTCAAACTATCGCCCAAATAATCGGCAATATCCTGAATATCATCATTCTGGTAATAATGCGCCAAAACAACTGCGTGTTTTTCTTGTTTCAGTCGGGCAATTTCCGCTTTGTAATCCATTTCTGCCATCGAATTAAAGGTTTTTGCAAAGTAACGTTTTTTTCGTTTGTTATGAAACGAAATGGGAAAATATTGCGTGATGGTGTTCGCAACAAGAATGTTTTGAATAACATCGTTATGCATTGCGATAAAATCATTATTTTTGCACGAATATTTATTGTATGGCACAGACAGAACAAGCTTGGGGTTCCCGATTGGGATTGATTTTGGCAATGGCGGGCAGTGCCGTTGGATTGGGAAATTTTCTCCGATTTCCCGTACAGGCGGTACAAAACGGCGGCGGCGCGTTTATCATTCCCTATTTAGTGTCGTTTATCCTGCTTGGTTTGCCGTTGGTTATGATTGAATGGTCAACGGGAAAATTCGGTGGCCGCTTCGGACGGCATTCACCGCCAACAATCCTGCAATCGCTCAACAAAAGTAAATTTTGGCGCTACGCTGGTTCATTAGGATTGTTTTCGAGCATCATCATTTGTGCATATTACTGTTACATAGAAAGTTGGATTCTTTCGTATGCACTCCATTCGGTGTTTGGTACATTCGACGGAATGACGGAAACAGAAGTGTCGTCGTTCTTCAACACGTATTTAGACCTTGGCACAAGCACCTCAGGCATTCCCTACGACACATTCCTTTGTTTTGCGTTCTGCCTATTCCTGAACATTTTCATTTTGAGCCACGGCATTGCCAAAGGAATTGAACGAGTGGCGAAATTTTGCATGCCGTTGCTTCTAATATTCGGATTGTTTCTGGTGTATAAAGCATACACTATGCACGCCGGCGAACATGGCGCGCTGTTCGACAGCACCGTTGCGCTGAATTTCCTTTGGACACCCGATTTTGATTCCCTCCTGAATCCTAAAGTATGGCTTTCGGCAGCAGGACAAGTATTTTTCACACTTTCGTTGGGCATGGGCGCAATTCAAACCTACGCATCGTATCTGAAAGAAAAAGACGATGTGGCGCTGAGCTCGATGACTGCGGCGTTTACCAATGAATTTACCGAGATAGTGATAGGCAGCGCCATCATTATCCCGATTTCCATAGGCTATTTCGGTATCGACAAAGTAGTTGAACTTACAAAATTTGGCGGTCTCGGACTTGGTTTCCGAACGATGCCGTATCTGTTCGAACAATGGGGCGATGTGCTTTCGGCCTTGGCCGGATTCTCGTTTTTTGGATTATTGTTCTTTGCGGCAATCACATCGTCGCTTTCCATTGCACAACCATTTGTGGCATTCCTATCGAACAACTACGACTGGTCGCAGCGAAGGACTTCGTACTTCTTCGGTATCGTGTTGTTTGTTATGGCACTCCCCTGCGTGCTGTTCTTCGACAAAGGCGTGTTCGACCAATACGATTTCTGGGGAGGAACCATTGCGCTGTTCTTCTTTGCCATGCTCGAAGCAATCGCCTTCTCGTGGGTGATGGGCGTAAACAAAGGTTGGGAGTTAATCAACAGCAATGGTGACATCCAAATGCCGAAATTCTACAAATTCGTGCTGAGATACATCACCCCGACCATGCTTATCATAATCTTCATTGCGGCGCTCATAAAACCGAAAGATGACGATTGGTCGTTGCTCAGCCTCAAAGGCTGGGAACTCGACGACTCCAGCATTATAGGCGAATTACGCCACCAAAGCATCGGACCGAACAAGACATGGTTTGCCGATGAATTTTATGCGGAAAACGAAGGTGTGGTAAAAGAACTCACCGCCGATGCAATTGTGGTGGAATCGCAATCATACAGCCTACCGAAAAACGTGGAAGTGCTTGTTTCCGTTGACGAAACCGTTTCGCTCGGCACTCCGCTCTACAAAGGCCACATTGTGAACACAGTGTTCTACATCGACGCTTGTAGGATTGGATTGGTGCTATTTATAGGCTTGTTGTGCCTGCTGATATATAAAGCGAAAAGTCATAATTTCGAAGAAACCAAGGAGGAATAATGTCAACATCGGCTCTTGTCATAATGCTTGTCGTGCAGGTATCGGTAACGGTAATGACAGCATATTTGTTTTACAAAATCTTTAAGAAAAAATAATGAACTCATTTTTTGATTTAGCCCAAACTCGTCGGAGTACCCGCAAGTTTAAAAGCGACGCAGTTCCGCAGGAAATTCAGGATAAACTGAAACAGATTGTTTTGATGAGTCCGTCAGGACACCGTGCGAATCCATGGGAATTTATCTTTGTGGAAGATAAGAAATCGTTGGACACGATTTCCACCTGTAAAGCAGCCGGTGCCGCATTTGTGAAAGATGCCGCCCTTGCAGTAATTGTGATTGCCGACACACAAAAAACCGATGTCTGGGTTGAAGATTGTTCCATTGCTTCAGCATATCTGCATCTTGCGGCAGAAGATTTAGGTCTTGGCAGTTGCTGGGTACAAATCCGCAAACGCGCCAAAGAATCAGGCGAGAGTGCATCCGAAGTATTGAAAAAAGCATTCAATATTCCCGATAATTACGAAGTGCTTTCGGTAATTGCCATGGGCTACAAGGAAGAGGAGCGTAAACCATTCGACCTCAGCCGTTTGCAGTTAGACAAGATTCACAAGGAAACGTTCTAACAGCTCCGATTGAATAGCAAATGCCTGCTCAAATGCTTTGGCGTTTACTAAATCCATCGGCTTCCCCGACAGCATTTCCCCATGTTTTTGCATAAGCCAGATTGTGTCGGACACATGGAGTGCGAGATTGAGTTCGTGCGTGGACACAAGTATCGACTTGTTTGTTTGGTGAGCCAATCGTTTCAGCAGATCCATCACCTCAATTCGGTTGGGAACATCTAAATGAGCTGTTGGCTCGTCGAGAATAATGCATGGCGTATCTTGCGCAAGGGCTTTTGCTATCATGGCGCGCTGTTTTTCTCCATCGCTTAGTTCCTGCATTCTTCGGTTTGCAAATGCCGAAATAGACACCTGTTCCATCGCATTTGCAATAATTTCTTCGTCGGCCTGCGTTAGTGTGCCGAACCAATTGGTGTAGGGATAACGCCCCAAGGCAACCATATCGTACACACGAAGGTTCACGTCGTCGATGCGGTCGGTAAGAACGATGCTCATTTTCTTGGCAAGCGTTTCGGGGCGCATAGCCGCCAATGGTTCCCCTTCGATGGAAATACTGCCGCCTAATGCTGGTTGCATACCTGCAATAGTCCGTATAAACGTTGATTTTCCGCAGCCATTCGGCCCCAGCAGACAAATCAATTCTCCTTGCGAAATATTTCCGTTAAGATGTTCATTGACAAGCGTTTCGGTGTGTTTCCCACGATAGCCGATAGTTACATCCGCTATTTCAATAATCGTATGGGAATTGACCTCACTCATCGCCTTTTTTTGAACATTATTCCTTGTGGCGTGCTTTCAGTTCACGTGCCAAATCCTCAATACGGAGGCCTTTTTCTGTAAGAAGCACTATCAAGTGATATATTAAATCCGATGATTCGTACAAAAGTTGCTCTTTTGTCCCGTTTGTCGCCTCTATGATAGTTTCAACTGCCTCTTCCCCAACCTTTTGGGAGATTTTGTTGATGCCTTTTGTGAACAATTTTGTTGTATATGAACCTTCGGGCAATTCCTTTTTGCGCCGTTCAATAAAATCCTGCAGATACGACAAGAACGCCAAATCCTCCATGTTTTTCTCCCCAAGGAACGAATCCGCGCCAGTTGTGGAACCATCGGGCAACGCACGGACAACCACAGCCGTTCCGTCTTCGTTGGCTATCATGGTATCAATTGCTATCGGTTTACAATATTCTCCGCCGGTAAGCAATTCAGGAGCCCCATTTTTGAGAAGATACACCTGTTTGGTTTCGTTCATCTTGGCATACGTTGCAGCATCGGCAAAACCAACACTAAGAATTTTATTCGTCCGTTTATCCTGAACAACTACCTGTATGGTCGCCGATTGTTGAGAAAATTGAATATCCATTTGAAAGAGTTTTTGTGGTGCAAAGATATGATTATTATAGAAAACTCATTTTTAAAAGAATAGGATTTTTCAGATATATAAGTTTCGTCGCCTTGTTGTAAGAAATAATCTTACAAAATGTAAATAATTATCTTACAACAATTTACGATGTTGTATTTGTAAATATTTGATTTTTGTGTTTGGTAAAATATGGTTGAATATTAAAAATAAATTTTATGAAAAAATTCTTACTGTTTGTGGCTTCTTTGCTGTGTTTAAGCAGTTACGGGCAATACACATTTGAAAAATATTATGATAATCTCGTACTTAAAAAGAATGTTTGGGATGCTGGTTCAAACTATCAATATTCAGAACGAATAGGCTCTTTTGAAACGGGCGATGAAATATATGTAGAACTCGAAGGTATTCCAGAGCGGGACATTGCAGGTATAACGATAGCTGTTGTTGATGAACAATATCAGTTAGTTAGCGAACAATACTACGAATTAGACTGGGATATTTCTGCAAACAAACAATGGTTTGCAAGCAAGACATTAGTAATAGAACAAACATCTGCAAAATGCATGCTGCAAATTAGCACATGGGATGAATATACCGAAGGTGTTAATTCCATAAAAATTGATAAAATTCCTGACTATACCGATATAGTTCTCACAAAAAACATTTGGGACGAAGGTTCAAACTATCAATATGTGGTGGAATTAGGAGATGTTAAAGAAGGAATGATTTATAAAGCAACTGTTTGTGGATTTTGTAGCACATCTTTGGATGGTTTACAAATGGTTTTGGTTGATGGGACAACGTATGAATGTGTGGCAGAATATAATTCGTATTTCGCCATTGCAAGAGATATTTCAGAAGAAGACTCAGTTGGAAATTCCACATATTTTCTTGTTACAAAAGACTGTGATAATTGTAAATTCATAATTTCCACAATGGACGAAGTTAAAGAGGGCGTGGATGAAATCAATCTTTCTTCCAAGTTGAACCATGATCAAATTTTCCTAGAGTTCTCTTCGTTGACGCTTGCCCACAGTGAAGATAATAATTATTACCAAACTGAATATGATATGGAAAATATGCGAATCAATGGTACGGTTTTTATATCATTGAAGGGCATTCCAAGCAAAGATATCGAAGGTATTAACGTATTCATTGTTGATGAAAATAATCAACCGATTACTTCACCTGAACCAATGTATCTCAATGCAAAAGAAGGTGTGGCAAAGAATGAAATGGTATCAATGGAAATAAAAAAGAAAAATGTGATAAATGGAAAAGTTGTTTTTCAATCAATTGACAAGTATAAATACGGCGTATGGAGCATTACCATTCTCCCCGTACCTCTTGATTACACAGATATAACATTAACAAAGAATATATGGGAAACGGGAGCCAACTATCAATATGAGGAAGATTGGGGAGCTGTGTCCTATGGGGAAATGTATTCTATAAACATACATGGGTTTTGCAACCATGCTGTAAGCGAATTACAAATGGCATTGGTTGACGGGAACACTTACGAAGCTGTTGGTTATTGGACTGACATCGCTACGGATATAGCAGAAAATGATTCCATTGGTGGAACATATACATTTTTAATAACTTCGGAAACGGAGAATTGTAAACTTATTATTAATACCAAAGGGGTTGATGTGGAAGACGGATTGGATGAAATAAAAATCTTGTCAGTTAAACCAGAAAATAATGGAAATGGCGGTGAGGAGAATCCAGAAACTGCAATTCCCAGTGTCGCAAATGGATCTGCTGTCATAGAAAATGGAATTGTATTTTCTAAACAAATTGAGGTTTACAATGTTGCTGGTCAAAAAGTTGTTAGTTGTCTCAACCAATTCGACACTAAAAATCTGAAAGAAGGCACTATTTATTATATTCTCACAAACGAAGGTATGTTAAAATTCTCAAAATAAATGTATTATGAAAAAAATTATTCTATTCACGACACTCGTTGCATTTGTTAGTATAGGTGCATTTGCCCAAAAAGGAAGTTTTAAGAAAAACACTTTTAGCGAAAACATTGGGCTCCTTTCCCCTGTAGGAGATTGGGCTGAAGAATTTTACGAATCTGGAGTGTCGTTAAAATTATCGTATTCAAGAAATTGTACAAAAAATTTCGGATTCACGACTGGTTTTAATTTTGGACATTTCAATTTAAATGATGATTATTTGACCTCTGTAGGAGGTAGCTCAAATTCCAGCGGTCCAAGATTTTTCAACATAGGATTTGGTGGTTTGAATGACTGGGAATTTGGAAATAGTGGTTTTTTCTTGGGGATAAACTATCAGTTATTGCTCGGATTATTTCAAGATGAGGAAATAGATAGCCCATTATCACAATATTCCACATATGGAATGTTTAGGAACAATTATTTTCAAATAGGAGGAAGTTTAGGAGTACAAATGTATAAGACCTTTGGGTGCTTTGGTCTCGGTATAGAATCAAGTTACAATTATACCACTCCCTCGGCAGAAAATTTTACAGGAGATTCAGGCTTAATTGATTATGTTACTCTTCAATTAAAATTAGTTCAGAAATTTTAATAGTATAAACCTTAATAATTACAAAAAATGAAAAAGTTAATTTACCTATTAGCAACATCTATCCTTGCAATGGGATTGATGATGGGATGTTCTAAAAAAGACGATGTAACTCCTGAAGAAAAACAAAAACAAGAGGAAGAACAAAGTAAGAATGCAACTTTAAAAATTACTCTTTACGATAAAACAACACAAACATATTTATCTGGAGCAAACACTGTATTGTATAACGCGTCAGATGATGCAATGGTTGCTGTAATCGTTTCAAATGAAAAAGGTATTGCCACATTCTCGAATCTTGATATAAGTAAAACCTATTATTTTGGCTTTGTATATGAAGGGCAAGAGTATGAGGCAGAAGATGAAATAACCGTTGAAAAAGGTGAAAACACCATTAATTACACCGTTGAAACTACAATCTTAACCATTACAGTAAAAAATTCTAATGGAAATGCTGTTTCTGGTGCAACGGTACGATTATATGGTAATTTCAGCGATTACTCAAATGAAAAAAATATTATAGGTTCTTCTCTATACACTGATTCCAAAGGACAGGTAACATTCTACAATCTTTCGTCTGGTTCGACCTATTATTTTAAGGTAATAAATGATACTCAAAACAACGAATCCAGCACATATTATAAGTATTGTTCAAATGGTTCTAACACTGCATCAACTACCATAAAAGAAGAAATAAAAAGAGGAACGATAGTTTTGGAGAACAACGCAACTGGTTCGGACGGAGGAGAATACAAATTTGTAGTAACGAATACAACTACAGGATACTCTATAATAAAATATGTTGATTCTGGATATTCTTTGACACTGGAAGACTTGCCAATAGGCTCATATACGATAGATGCAGAACAAATAGATGGATATCTCTTCAAACCAACAAAAGGAAGCTCTTCTAAAGTTTTGCAAAATGGTTCTTATTTGACCTTTTCTACATCAAATATGTTGATACTTGGAATATAAACACACTTTTTTCATGATGAAAACGACAATCTCTATTGGTTGTCGTTTTTTTGTATAACAAAATAATAACTTGAAATAATCAACAACTCTTTTAACAATGAAGAAATTTCTTTTTACATTTTTAGGCAGTATTGTATTTATCGGTTCTATTTTTGCTCAAAACAGCGGCACGGAGTATAGAGATTGGGAAAAGTGGTTGGACTACATAAATATCATTCGTACTGTTAATTTGTATGAGTATTCTACTCTTTATATAACGAAGGTTGATGATTCAAAAATAACATATCCAGATAAGAACGATAATCGTTATCCAGCGTTAGTAAAGACCATGGCTCTATTTAACATTGTAATAGAGAAGAAAATACAAAAAGAATTTTCACACATCAAAATTGTGCAGATAGAAAATGCAAAAGATTTAACGTTGGATACAAAATCATTGTTGTTAGAACCAGAAATGACAGAATTAGATATGGGAAGTCAGGCATTACGTTTTTGGATTGGATTTGGTGCTGGAGCACAACGTATGGTTGTTTCAGGAAAGGTTTCGGATTCACAAGGCGAATGTTTTCATTTTAGACACAAACGAATTTCATCTAAGTCAGGCGGTTACGAGGGAACTATGATTATTGAGATGAATAACTTTGGAGCAGATATTGCAAAAATTTTCAAGAAAATGTACAAAAAATAATAGACTTATGTCTTTAGAAAACGGCAATCCATTTCGGTTGCCGTTTTTTATTTGAAATATGAATATACGTATCGAGGGCTTTGAAAGAACAAACCAGAATCAGGATTGTTGATTTTTTTGAAAAGTGCCGAAGTATAGATTTTTTTTAGAGCTTCTTCTGGGGTAAGATGCTCTTGTTCAACAATAACAGACACTAATTCTGTTATGAGATGTTTTTTCATATATTGGAATTCTTCCTCTGAAATATTCATATCCTTTTTAATTCTTGAATTGCTCGCTCTGTACCAAAATAATATTGAAACGTAACACCTTTCATATATTTCAGTCTTTCCAATAATTCTTGCAATGTGATTATTTTGTTCTCAAAATTTGATATTTGCAATCCAACTTTGTCATTTGCAATAGGCCCGTACACAATATCATACTCATGTGTCGGTATTCCTGTTTTGTTGTTCCTATTTGCAAAAATAAACTCGGCCCATTCTTCTGAGTATTCTTTGAAAATCTTCACTTTTAATTCTTTGGAGCTCAAAACATTTTCATCAAATTCGAATTTGTTTATCACTACTTGTCCGCCATCAAGCACAACCTTAAATGCTCCTAACCTTTGGGCTTGTTCTTCATTGTCTGACAAATAAAAACCTCTCCCGAAATCTTTGTTTGGCTTTGATTTCTGTAGGTCTATCTCTGTAATGTTGGTGTTTGAACCATGATATAATATCATAAATCTCCTCCGTTTCGTTTGCAGTATGTGGCGGTGCTGTTCACCATATCGCTGAAAGATTGAGTATGCATTACGTCGTAAAAATCCTCAATCAGCTTTATTCCTCCATAACGATACAGATATTCAAATGCCTTCTCCTCCGAAATTGCATATTGTTTCGCAAATTCAGCAATGAAATACACGATATATTCTACTATGTTGTATTGTTCTTGAGGCATACTCTCATACTTTCTTTTTACAAATATACACTATTTATGACTTTTTGCAAATTATAAAAACCCACTCCCAACGACGCCATAGTCGGTTGCTGTTTTTTTATTATCAAAACACCAACTTTTACAATTTGGTATAACTCCGATACGTTTGAGCGATTACAAAACGAACAAACTGGTTTTTATTACCAGAGTTCTGGTTATGTGTATTCCTTTCTCCAAAACGAAATGCAGATAGGTATAGTGGCTTAACAGCAATGTCCCACCATAGGAGTAAGCAAATAGTTTCTTAAACTTTTACCATTTGCTAATCCATTCTTCAACTTATTTATGTACTTTTGTTAAAAATAGAATTTAACAAAAAAAGAAATAGTACATAGAGATAGATAACATACTGACTTTGTCATCGTACGTGGAAAATTAGGAACTTTCAACTGTATCAGATTGACGAAGTAGGTCTGCGGTTTGGCGTGGACTTATTTTTGTTTTGCTGATACAGGTTTCCTAATACCTCCACGTTCAAAATGAATGTAAGTTTCACGTCATTTTTATTCGCAGACTTGGCTACGGAGGTTCACATAGGAAAAGAGATTCGCAAGGTTATGAAACAACGGAGAATCACCGTTGTGGAAGTTGCCGCAATGCTCAACTTACACCGCCAATCGGTGTACGACATGCTTTCGCGCGACAATATAGATGTGAAACGTCTTGCCTTGATTTCGGAACTGCTTGATTATGATTTCTACAATGCTTTGTTTGGCAAAAATGATTGAAATGGTATCAGTCTGACCATCAAGCCAGAATTTTACCGATTCTACTGCTCCGACACACTTGTTTGGTTTAATACCATTTTATGCGAATATTCCTGCATAAACGCCTTGAAATGATTTATTTGCGCCTCGGTAGGCTTTGCATCGGAAATTGAATCAGGATATACTTTGAAACACGACGAAACCTCATCGTCGGCATAGTTTACCACCGAGGTGGAATCAATAAACGTGAACGTACCGGCATTATAATACACCGCACAAGGTTTCACATTCTCGCCAAACACATTCTCGCCAAATGCAATAAATGGCTTATTGTAGCGAAGCTGATATAAGATACTCGGCAGAATATCAATTTGTTGCACGATTCTTTCGGACCGCGCCCGAAATGTTGTGTCGCCTGGAGTATAAAAAACAAGTGGCACACGATGACGATCAATTGGCGATATGTAATCCGCCGTTACATCCGGCTCGAACGAAAATGGCGATGTGTGGTCGGCAACAAAAACAAACAATGTGTTGTTGAACCATGGACTTTTTCTGGCCGCATCAAAAAATTTCTGCAACGAAAAATCAGCATAACGCAAAGCGTTGAGCTCAGGTTTCTTTTCGTCGAATGAGTTCTGATATTCCTCGGGAAGCACGTAGGGATGGTGCGACGAAATGGTGAAAATCGTGGAAAGGAACGGCTGCTGGAAATCATCAAGCTGCTCTTTCGTATACAGCAGGAATTTATCGTCGAAAATCCCCCAATCACTGTCGTAGTTGCCGTCCATGGAATTTTCCTCCAAAAATTCATTCATACCAAAATAATGCTCAAAACCAACAGCCTCGCAATATTTGTCGAACCCCATTGTGCCATTGAACGCACCATGAAAAAACGCCGTTTGGTACCCTTCTTTCTTCAAAAGAATCGGCAACGCATCTACCCTATTTGCGGCATATTTGGAACCAATAATCGTAACATCGGTCATTTGCGGCATCGACGACAAAATAGCAGGAACAGCCTGAATGGATTTCGTGCCGTTCGCAAACGCATTGGTAAAAGCATATCCATTCGAAATAATGCTGTCGAGAAACGGCGTGTAGCCCTTCTCGGTAGTGTGCAACGAACCTATACTTCGTTGCGAAAAACTTTCAAGAATGAATATCACAATATTTTTCTTGGCAAATTCATCGTCGGAAAACGAATAGTGCCGTTCAGCGGAATACAACGAGCGTGCTGTTTCGTCATCGAAATATGTCCGCATCGCTATGCCGGACTTTCCCATTGTGCGGACAATCGTGAACGGCGTGTTCAACGTAATCGGAGCATATTTTGCCTCGGTGAACCGCATGGCATCAACAACACTGAATGTTTTCACTCCAAATCCACGATAAAGAAAGAAACTCCCGACAGTGAACACTATAGCCGAAAACGTACAAGTTACGAACGCAAACCGATGGGTTCGTATTTCATACGATTTATAGCGTGGAAACCATTTCTCGGAAATCGCATACAATGCGACAAAAAACAGCGTGTGGTGCCAATAATCGGTAATGTACACAGGCAACAAATTAACCGTGTCGGCGGAAAACAACACATTTTGGAAAAAATCGGAACCGCTTCTTCCGTTTTGAAAACTGAAATAGCCAGTGTCAATTATGTTCAGCAAAATTCCAAACATATTCACAAATAGCATAATCTGCTTCAACACAGCCTGATAGCGACTATTCTCGACAAATTTAAACGGGAAAAAATGAGGAATATAGAATATGATATTTAAAAACAGAATAGCTGAAAAATCAAACCGCAACCCTGCCAAAAACGACCAAAACAATTCACCCGCAGCAATTGGTTGAAAACTCGAAAGGTTACAGACTAAGAAATACACACGGCAAACCGTGTAGAGCATCATAAGGAACAGCAGACGCTTAACCAACAAAATCCCGTTTGAAACAAATATTTTCATATCACTCCCTACTCTGTTTTTCCACGCACGCAAAATACGTGATTTCTACCAAAATATATACGAAAAACAACCCTACAATCATCAGCCCGTAGCATAATTTATAGTTCTCGCCCAATGAAAATCTGTCCCACACCAATGGTAAAGTCAACAATAGATAGCACAAAAATTTTACCGTGCGGACAACAAATATTTTGAACAAACTTGATTTCTCCCGATTTCGGGCAAACCGAATCATTACATACTCCCCGACTCCATTACAAATTGCGGCAATTGAAATCGCGCTCAGGCACAATCGCTTTGCCGACAAGTCAAGGAAAGATTCCGTGGCGCACAACACAAGCAGGCACAGCAGTGTAAAAACCGAACAATGAATAAGAATCCGCGACACATAAAATTTCATTCCCTGAATTTTATAAAATCTTTAATCGCAAGATAAATAGCCGCAAAAACAGCAAACAACGAAAGAACTATCGTGCAAACCTGCGTTTCGTTCCCAAAATACTCGTCTAACTTCTGCCCGCCCAAAACCCCGATAAGGATTACAGCAAGCATCTGAATACCAATGTTGGTGTATTTTATGAAATTATTGACGTTATTTTTTTTCAACTGGATTATCTTTTTCACCGTTCATTTTGCACGATCCCGTGAAAATTGCTCCCGGCTCAATTGCAAGCTTTGTTGTGATAATGTCGCCAAAGAATTTGGCAGTGGCCCGCAACGACAATAAATCTTTAATGGTAAGTTTTCCGTTCACGGAACCTTCAATATCGCAGTTTTGGCAAGTTACCTCTCCTTGCACATTTCCTGTTTTGCCGATAACAATTTTACCTTTTGCTGAAAGATTTCCCGACAAAACACCATCGATTCTCATATCGGTGTCGCAAGTAATATCACCTGTGATAACTGTTCCAGCTGTAATCAAGTTTGTGGAAAATGCTCCTCCTTCGTTTTTTCCCATATTTTTGCCGTTTTAAATGTGGGCAAATATACAAATTAATTTGAATAAATACACAATTGTTCACCAGCCTGTTTATTTCTGTTTACAACCCACAATTTTTAGTGAATAAATTTTCTTATAAAAAAGAATCAAAATATTTGGAAGAAAGAAAATTTTTCGCCGTAAACAAGAATTTGAATTTTGCAAAAAAATTAGCCGTTTTGATTGAGGAATTATAAACATAAAAACGAACATGCAACGATAAAAAAAGAAGTAAACAATTCCGTGTTTAACTTGTTATAACGGCATTTGTTCATAATTATAAATTATCGCTGATTTTCAAAAAAATACGAATTTCATAACGTGTTTATATCTGTTCTTAACTTACTTTTTATGTTCAAAACAAGAAAAATCGAAAAAAATTTGAAACCAATTCACAGCAACATTATATACATCATAGTTTTTTAAATTAAGAAAAAAAAATAAATTATATAATAATTATGTTAGAACGAGGCAAAACAGAATTTTGAAAACTGACAAGGCAAACTTGTTGGTCAATTCCAAAATTTATAATAATTTTCACGAAAATTATTTGAGATGAAATTGAAGATTGTAAACAAATCAAAACATCAGTTACCGGCGTATTCTACAGAATATTCTGCTGGAATGGATTTACGTGCGAATATTGAGGAACCTATTGTGCTTGCTCCTATGCAACGTGCAATTGTGCCGACAGGTTTATTTATTGAATTGCCCGAAGGATACGAGGCACAAATTCGGCCACGTAGTGGTTTGGCTGCCAAATTTGGTATCACAGTGTTGAATTCTCCTGGAACAATTGATGCGGATTATCGTGGCGAAATAAAAGCAATATTGGCCAATTTGTCAAATGAACCATTTACTATCAACGATGGTGAACGAATTTGCCAAATGGTGATTGCACAATATGCCAAAGCAGAAATTGTGGAAGTTGAGGAACTTTCGGAAACTGTTCGTGGTGAAGGTGGATTTGGCCACACAGGCGTAAAATAGTTGTTAATTAAGAATTATAGTCAAGAATTATAAAGATGCGTTGTGTGTCTTTAAAATAAAAAATATAAGTATGAATTTGATTATTCCTATGGCTGGTATGGGTAAACGTATGCGTCCCCATACGCTTTCTATTCCAAAACCATTGATTCCTGTAGCAGGAAAACCTATTGTACAACGTTTGGTTGAAGATATTTCACGTGTGTGTAAACAGCAAATTGATGAAATAGCATTCATTATTCATCCAAGTTTTGGTGCAGAAGTTGAAAAAATGTTGCTCGATATAGCAAAATCCTTGGGTGCGACTGGAAAAATATGTTATCAGGAAGAACCAAAAGGTACGGCCCACGCAATTTTATGTGCTGGCGATTCTTTGTGTGGCAATGTTGTTGTTGCATTTGCTGACACGTTGTTTATTGCCGATTTTAATCTTGATACAACAAAAGATTCCATTATTTGGGTACAAAAAGTTGCCGATCCGTCGGCGTTTGGTGTGGTGAAACTCAACAACGATGGAATGATTACCGATTTTGTTGAAAAACCGAAGGATTTTGTTTCCGATTTGGCAATTATTGGTATCTATTATTTCAAAGATGGCAAAAATCTTCGTGCGGAATTACAGTATCTGATTGATAATAATGTAATTAAAGGCACTGAATACCAGTTGACCGACGCGTTGGAAAATATGAAGAACAAAGGTCTTGCGTTTTATACTGGCGAAGTAAACGAATGGCTTGACTGCGGAAATAAAAATGCCACGGTTCAGACTAACCAACGCGTTTTAGTGAATTGTGGAAGCGAAATTTCAAAAGAGGCAGAAATAGTCAGTTCGCAGATAATTGAGCCGTGTTGCATAGCAAAAGGGGCTAAAATCGTTAATTCTGTAGTTGGTCCGTATGTTTCGGTAGGAGAGGGGACGGAAATTTCAAATTCTGTTGTTTCAAACTCTATTATTCAGACTAACAGCGTGTTGGAAAATGTGAATATTACAAATTCAATGGTTGGAAATTCAGTAAAAATGCAAAAAACAGCTGAAGAATTGAGCGTTGGTGACTATAATGAATTGTAAAAACGAAACGTTAGGATGGTTGCAGTAATGTAATTTTTACTCGTTGCCTGTACATTTTCTTTCTTTTTTGAGTTTTTAAAAGCTATTTAGCTTCTAAAATGGTACTATTTTGTTCATTGTAGGGTAGTTTTTCACAGCAATGCAAGAAAATTTTTAATGAAAATAAAATTATTTTACAAAACAAAACTAAATAAAAAGTAATTAAATACTGAAAAAGCATATATAACGGGCAGTTTGAGGAAAATCCATACTAAAGAAATTAAAAAAAATATGCATCTTTGTCGAAGAAAAAGATAATAAAAAGAGGTAATAAGAAGAATAATAATTTTAGAATGAATGAGCTTAATATAGAGACACTTGCAAAGGAAGTAAGAGATTTACGCGACGAAATAAAGGAATGGCAAGATGTATTGAAAAAGAATATGTTACAAAACACTTTATCTAACGATAAGTGGATGTCTATCAATGATTTAATTGAATATTTACCTGATAAAACTGCTCGTGCAACGATTTATGGTTGGGTTTCGCAGGGACTGATACCATACCACAAATATGGAAAGAAATTAACGTTTCTTAAATCAGAAATCGACAATTGGTTGTATTATAACGCTGGTTCCGCAAGTGATTTGTTTGAATTTCCACAAAAGAAGATACAACACTTTCGATAAATAATTTTGTTTTCACCATGTTTGAAAAGGGATGTAGCCTTATCAAACTCCACATAGGAAATTTCTTATGAGGCAGGGATTTCCATATTTTCCCCAGTTGTGCAACACCGGCCTCAAAAGGCTGCTAAGAAATTAGTGGCCTTTAGTGTGTGTTTGTGTGAAAAGAAATGCGGTGGAAGGTAAAAACATTTCTGTGTATCACACTCTATTGGAAAATTTGTATTTTTGTGTCCGTTAGAGGTTAGTTTTATTTGATTATCAATTAAATGCAAATAAATTTTTTCCAAGAGGACTCCAAATTTCCTTCGGGATTGCGTAGGACATCGTTTCGTTCTATAGTCCAAATCATTGTCCAGAACGAGTCGAAGAAAAAAATCGACTACATCAATTTCATTGCGTGTTCCGACAATTATTTGTTGGGAATCAATCAAAATTTCTTGAAGCACGATTACTATACCGACATTATCACGTTTGATTATTCGGAAACGGAAATTGCTTCGGATATTTATATGAGTATGGATAGGATAGAGGACAATGCCAAGCAGAACAAGGTGACGAAACTCAACGAGTGTTACCGAATCCTGATTCATGGAGTGCTTCATTTGGTTGGTTACAAAGACAAAAAGCCTGAGGATAAGAAAGTTATGACTCAAAAGGAAGATTATTATTTGCGTTTGGTAGAATAGTATGTTACAAGAATACGATGTAATAGTTGTTGGTGCCGGACACGCTGGCTGTGAAGCCGCCGCTGCCGCTGCCCGTCTGGGTTCGCAGACGTTGCTCATCACAATGGATATGACGAAAATGGCGGCTATGTCGTGCAATCCTGCCGTTGGTGGTATTGCCAAAGGACAGATTGTCCGCGAGATTGACGCGCTTGGTGGTGCTATGGGAAAAATCACCGATGCTTCGTCAATTCAGTTCCGAATGTTGAACAAATCGAAGGGCCCTGCTATGTGGAGCCCTCGTTCGCAAGCCGACAGGGCGTTGTTCATTAAGCACTGGCGCGAAGAACTTGAATCTATCCCAAATCTTGATTTTTGGCAAGATGCCGTTTGCGAACTGTTGCTTGACAAAGATAAAGTTGTTGGAGTTAAAACGGTCTGGGGAATTTCTATCAAGGCAAAATCGGTTGTGTTAACCAATGGAACTTTTTTGAACGGTTTGATGCACATCGGTCGTTCGCAAGTCGAAGGAGGTAGAATAGGGGAGTTGCCTTCGTATAAACTTTCTGACCAAATCCGCGATTTTGGATTTGAGGTTGGAAGAATGAAAACAGGTACTCCTGCTCGTATCGATGGAAGAACGATTGACTTTTCAAAATGTAAGGAACAAAAAGGTGACGACGAGATTGGTAGTTTTTCGTTTGTTCCACGTGGAACAATTCAAAGATTACCTCAATTGAGTTGTTGGATGACATACACGAATCCGCAGGTTCACGAAGTTCTTCGTTCGGGTTTTGCCGATTCGCCATTGTATAACGGGACGATAAAAAGTATTGGCCCTCGATATTGCCCGAGCATTGAAACGAAATTGGTGACGTTCGCCGACAAGGACAAACACCAACTTTTTTTGGAGCCTGAGGGAATCAATACATGCGAATATTATTTGAACGGATTTTCATCGTCGTTGCCAGCCGATGTGCAATATAAGGCAATGCGTTTGTTACCGGGTTTGGAGAATTGCAAGATTTTCCGTCCGGGATATGCCATCGAATACGATTTCTTCATGCCGACACAGTTGACAGCATCGTTGGAAACAAAAATGATACAAAATTTGTTCTTCGCTGGACAAATCAACGGAACTACTGGTTACGAGGAAGCAGGAGCGCAAGGTTTGATTGCAGGAATCAATGCTTCGCTCAAGGCGTCGGAACGGGAAGCGTTTATTCTTCATCGCGACGAGGCATATATTGGCGTGCTGATTGACGACCTTATTACCAAAGGTGTGAACGAGCCGTACAGAATGTTTACTTCGCGTGCGGAATTTAGAATCTTGCTTCGTCAGGATGATGCCGATGTTCGTCTGACGCCAAAAGGAATTGAACTTGGTTTGGTTGACGATGTGCGGAAACGTGCGTTTGAGCATAAGATGACGGCTGTCGAGAAGTTGACTAACTACGTGAACGAGAAAAAAATGACGATGGCTCAGGCGAATCCTATTCTTGAATCGTTAGGCAGCAAGCCGTTGGAGGAATCCACCAAGTTAGCAAACCTCATTGCCCGACCGAATGTTTCGGTAAAATGTTTCCACGTGGAACAATCTGATTTTATAGAGACCGACGACGTTGACTGGGACGTAGTGCAGGAGTCGGTGGACATCAATATAAAGTATTCGGGCTACATTGAGAAGGAGCGACAGATTGCAGAAAAGATTTCCCGTTTGGATTATATCAAAATCAAAGGAAAAATTCCGTACGAGAAAATAGAGTCTCTTTCAACCGAGGCACGACAAAAACTGACGAAGATTGACCCCGAAACCATTGGCCAAGCGTCACGAATCAGCGGTATTTCTCCGGCAGACATTAATGTGTTGCTTGTCTATTTAGGAAGATAACAGTTATTTCTTCACATCCTGCACAAGACGGACAGACCGCTCCTCAATGCGGTCGTAGTAATCCATGCCAATAATTTCGCCGAAGTACAAAAAGTAGGCTTTCTCGTCATTGTAAGCCGAACTCGACCAGTAGTAGCCGATGGAACCACCAAAAAACACCTTTGGACCGTCAATGCCCTCGTCGCGCTTGCCAGCAGCAGGAAGAAAAATGCAGTTACTGTTCTTTTTGCTTGTCACCTTATATCCTTTTACACCTTTTTCTTCTGCCCATAACCATGTACAATTATCTATCAACTCTTGAAATTCCTCTCTTGTCGGTAATCTTTCCTCGTTTTTCTTTAATGTTAACGCGTTATCAAATGTATAATACTCACCATTTTCCTCTGGAGAATTAGCGCCAACGTTGCACGTAGCCCATGTAACGCTTAAACCTAAATCAACAAATTCGTTCTGTGCCTGTGCATTAAACGATAGTAAAATCGACGTCAAAAGACTTAAAATAACACTTGTAAAAAAGAAACGTTTCATATTGTAACTATTATAACAACATCAAAAATAAGATTTTTTCTTGTTACTTTTTCTCTTGAAAGAAAGAGTTATTTCTTCGCATCTTGTACCAGACGGATAGGCCGCCTGTATGTGCGGTAGTCGCTGTCTGTGTACACACCGTCAATGTAGTAGTTTAGACAGTGGGCGTAGTCGC
>JAFZOY010000132.1 GCA_017552705.1 Bacteroidales bacterium | reverse complement strand
TCAATATACTTCTTTATGGATTTTGCATCGTGACCAGTCTTTAGCAATTCCAAAACTTTCATTTTGAAATCTTTGTTCACAATGTTTTTCGGATTCTTCAGTGCATCACTCAATGAGACCTCCTTCTTGAACCTCAAATTTACTTCACCGAAAACAGTATCCTTATGCAACGATTTGCGGATTGCCCAACTGTCGCCTTTTGTTTGCTTTATCGTTTTTCTTTCTGGATTACCATCTTTTCCTATTCTTAAATTGCCATCTTCGTCTTTGTATGATTCAAAATAATTTACCGTCTTATTGATCACACGCAAATTCTGCTTGAAGCTAACAATAATGTTTTCCAACGCTTGCTTAGCATCGGTTGTGAATGTCGGCCAAGGTTTTATAAACTCTTTGTAATGACCTTGTTCATCTATTCTACGGAGTTTTCTTTGCAAATCATGTCTGTACGATTTGTCATGCAATTTTTTACGAGCCGCCTCATTGTTGAGCAAATTGACGTGGTCTCGCGTAGTGCAGGCTATAACAATGGCATCCATTGCGTGATGACGATGATCAATGCGCTTTTTGTTGAAGCCTTTTTGAAGTTCAATTGGCATGTCTGGAATTTCGTGACCTTCACTATTTTTTGAAGTAAATACGTCCTGTTCAGTCACATCGTTTAATCGACGGAAACGTGGCAAAATAATACTATTCCAAACATCGTTCATACCCCAATCCTTTTTTAGTCGATCAGTGATAGATCCATTGCAAGAAATCAAATTCTTCGAAACCGCTTCCTGTTCCCATTCGCCATTCTCGTCTTTTTCTCGTACAATGTTCGATAGTAAACCTTTCACCAATTTACTGATGTATCGGCTATCATTCAGTTGTCGTTCAATGAAATCATCTGGAATATCGTCCATCAACAACTTTTTCATCTTTATACGGTTGTTGGCATAATGTTCTTTTACAAAATTTTCGTAACCCTCCACCGATTGAATTTCAACAGTTTTGCCATTACTTATTTGCACTTTCTCTCCATGATGATTCTTAATAAATTCAAAACCAAGTTGACGGTCTTTTAGTTTATTCACTTTAGCCTCACAAATAACCTTGTTGCTGAACGAGTCATCAAAATATCGAGACTGAGGAATGATATGCTCAATTTCGTATGCTGGTGTGAATAATTTTGCAAGCGGAATCATTTCGTTCGTATATGGCGAACGATATTTCTGTTCAAGCCAACATTTGTATCTTATTATATCCGATTTAGATGGTTGAGCCTGTTTTGAAATCTTCGAAACAAAATCAAATTCTTTGTCATCTTTCGTCAGATTGTCAAGTGCATTTTCCTCATAAATACGCAGAATATCTTGCTGACTTGGCGAATAAGGACGAACATTTTCTATACCCATTTCTGGATTCTTGAACTCCATCAGCATAGCCTTGATGCGCAAGTTTGTATTCTCGTTTTCCTGAATACGTTCTGTCATTTTCTTACGTTTGTCTGCTGGATTTTTCATCTCACGTCCAAGTTCAATGTGTATTTCGTCAATTGAACCTTCCTGTTTCCAAAT
>JAFZOY010000013.1 GCA_017552705.1 Bacteroidales bacterium | reverse complement strand
TAAGATGAAGGCTGAAGGTGTAACAGAACCACGTAATCTTGAAGAGCAGGGTCTTTGCTTGGTTGGAAAGGACATTTTTGTAAAACTTATCAAAGAGTACACCGAAAAACAATGGGGACGGAAATGCAGCGAGTTGCCGGCGTTTATCATCAAACGGTTGCCGGTTCGTTTGGTGTACGACAACAATTATTTTAACGACACTTATCAGGGAATACCTATTGGCGGCTACAACAAGTTGATTGACGGGCTTCTCGCAGGCGTTGAGTGCAAAACAAACGTTGATTTTTTCAATTCGGAATATAAAGAGTGGCGGAATTTTGCGGAAACTCTCGTATATACAGGCGCTATTGATGAATATTTCAAATTTTCGTTAGGAAAACTCGATTGGCGCACGGTAACATTTAAGACACGCGTTGAAAATACCGCCAATTTCCAAGGAAATGCCGTGGTGAACTACACTTCGCACGAACAACCATATACCCGTGTGATCGAGCACAAACATTTTGAAATGTTTGGCCAGGCTGTGTACGATTGTCCTAAAACGGTTGTGAGTGAGGAATATTCTACCGAATATCGCGATGGAATGGAACCATACTACCCCGTGAACAACGATAGAAACAACGAGTTGGCGGAAGCATATCGTGCGTTGGCACAAAAAGAACAACAGGTGATTTTTGGTGGCCGTTTGGCTGAATACAAATACTACGACATGGCTCCAATTGTGGAAAAAGCACTTGCTTTTTGGAAATAATACTGTGATCTGCTAATCCATAAGATAATTACGCTATTTTATAAACATTTTTTTTGAATAATTTCAAAACAGATTCTTAATATTTAATAATTTGCCATATATTTTCGGGATTCATCAACGAATTATAAAATTAGCGAAAATGTTAATTTCGTAGTGTGATATTCATATTCTCCTTGCAAGAGTATTAAAAATCCTTCTAGCTTAGTATCTTTTATGAGAAATAGTTATTTGCACAAAGATTCTACTTGTTTTTCGTATTTTTCCTGCTTACGTATTTTTCTTTTAGGCGGAGGTGAAAAATTAGGATTACAAAAAATCACTTTACTTCTTCCACAATTAGTCCAACCATCTATTAATAATTTAAAACAATCATATCCATTTTCTTGCAGAAATTTCTCAAATTCGGTTTGACCATTTGAATAAGCAAAACTTCCGTTATTTTCTTGAATATGAATAAGTTCATTATCTTTCAATATCCACATTCCTTCCACGTCATAAATAAAAAACGCAGTCTCGTTTTCTATTAAGTCTATAAATTTTTCGTAATTGGTTATTCCAAATAAATTAAACCCTTCGGCTATATAAAAATCTTCTTTTGTTGCTTTTATTGGCAAATTCTGATTATTATACCATATGGTAGTATCATACAATTCACGCTTATCTTCGATATCTTTCACAAAATATCCGCTATACATTTTCTCGGAATTCTTAGCAATAAACGCTTGATTTTTAGGAGAATTTGAAAAATCAATAAAATTCTTTAAAGAATCATTAGAAGAAGAATGTTTTAGTTGGAATATTGGTACGCAAGTTTCGACATATAGTGTGTCGGAAGATAATGAAGGCCTTTTTTTCAATTCCGAATTTACACGAAATGTCAAGTCTTTTTTCAATACAATAGTATCACATTGAGCCTTTATAAATTGCCCCTGAAAAAGAGCCAAAATAATAACAAATAGTTTCGATGCTCTCATAGGATTAGTATTTAGTAATTGTTGCCGATTCTCTCAGCAACCATTGATAGCCCATCGGGGGTGTAAACAGTAAAACAAAGCAAAAATAACGGCTATCTCTATGTTTTCAAAAGAAAATCACGAATAAATTTTTGTTAGTGTATGTTTTACAATAAGCCTAATTTATTAAGTTTCAGAGGGTTCGGGGTGCTATAAAATCGCGTGAAAAAATTGGGCATTTTTCGTATATTTGTAACGTAAATTAAAGGGCTATGAAGATTTCTTATATTCATTTTGCGAAGGTCATTTTGTTTTGCATGGCAATGGTTTTGTTTAATGCCTGTGATTTGGAATCTGACGAAACCACAAAAAAAGAAGAGAATCATAACAATAATCGCCCTACAGAACCCGAACAATTGGTTGAAATAAAAGACGGGGCGATTATGGCGGCATTTTCTGTTTCGGAAACGGAAAAAGTGTATTTTTCAGTCGGTAATCTTCAATATCAGGCAAGTACCCAAACGTGGCGTTTTGCCGAAAACCAATGGGATTACGTGGGTACGCAGACAGAAGATGCTTATCTTGGCGCTGCCGGCGGTACTGTCGAGGGAAGCGATAATGCCAATATTTCCAAAACATACAATGGATGGATTGATTTGTTCGGTTGGGCCACAAGTGGTTGGGAAGGCGGCGTTGATAGTTGCCAACCGTATTCCACAAGTTATTATCAAACGTACTACGTATTGGGAGGTTCAACATCAAACAATATGACCGGCGAATATGCCAATGCCGACTGGGGCGTGTATAATGCGGTTTCAAACGGGGGCAACAAGGCTGGAATGTGGAGGACATTGAGTCAGGCGGAATGGAATTATTTGTTGTTTGAACGTCAGAATGCCGACAGCCTTTGCTCGTCGGGTGTGGTCAATGGCGTGAAAGGATTGATTATTCTTCCTGACGGTTGGGAAAAACCATGGTATGTGCTGTTTAAGCCTCACAATCCTGATTGGTGCAGCAGCGAATATAATTATTATAGCATATATGAATGGGCTGATTTACAGGCAACTGGAGCTGTTTTCCTGCCTGTGACCGGAAAACGTGATAGAACAGCCGTGCAACGCGCTGGCGATGCTTGCTATTATTGGTCGTCAACGGCTGCCGATTATAATGCGGTTGGCTTGTATGTGTTTTCCGATGAAATCATTACACAATATACTTTTGGCCGTAGTTCAGGCTTGGCTGTCCGCCTTGTTCAAGATGTAAAATAATTATGTTTATGCTTGCTCGGCATATAATGGAATTGTTGTTTGTTTTGAATTTATTTTTATCTTTGGCAACTGATAAATTCTAAATTTATGCGAATTACAAAGATTTCATTGATAGTTTTTGCCTTGGGATTGTTGATTTCGTGCAGTCCCGACGAAGGTAAAGGCGGACTCGCCTCGATAGAAGGCGTTGTGATGGTCCAGAATCTTAATGCGTTGCAGGAACAATCGGGTGCGCCATATCCGGCAACCGACTACGATGTGTATATTTCATACGGCAATTCAGGGCTTGCCGACGACAAAACGCGTACAAGCCACAATGGTGTTTTTCAATTCAGCAACTTAACGAAAGGAGAGTATTCGGTGTTTGTTTATTCCGACGACACTGTTTCGAATGCAAAATATCCGCGGTTGACGTTTTCCCAATCTGTTTCGCTTGACAGCAAAAAAGATGAGGCTAAGGTTGATCAATTCACTGTGTACAGACACATGGACTACGATGATGGCAATGGAGTAGCAACAGGTCACGTAAAAGAATATTTGTGTACCACCGTTGGCACACTCACTTCGATTGAAGACAGCATCCCGTCCCAGGAAACGTCGGTGTATCTTCAGTACGAAAATAGCGACATCATTCTGGAACGCTACAGAACCGATGCTGATGGAAATTTCACCATCTCGCAGCTGATTCCTGGAAAATATCGGGTGTTTGCGTTGAGCGAGGAAAGCAAGATTCCTGCCGACCCGCAGACCGCAAGCTACAAACATTTTGAAATAACCGACAATGGCACGACTGTTGTCATACCAGAAATAACGATTAAGAATTTTAAATAAAAACGATTATGAAGATTGCACACGCATTGTTATGTCTTGCGACAGGAGTTTGCCTGAGCGCAGCAGTTTCTGCCCAAACAGGCGAAGTGAAAACAAAAACAACCTATGTTGTTGATACCAAAGGTAAGAAAGTGATTGATTCCAAAGAGGAACGCGATGACCGCGGCCGTGTGGTGAAAGAATATGAATACGACGACTACGGTGATTTGAAAAAATACTATGTGTATGAGTACAAAGGCAAAAAAATCGCCACTGAATTGGAATATTCCGCTTCGGGAAAACTAAAGGAAAAAGCTGTGTACGAATATAACGAGGCTGGCAAACGCGTTGCCAAAGTGTATTACGACCCGGCTGGAAAAGTCATCAAAAAGAAAGTGTACGAATACACGTATTACGCTGACTAATGGCTGATGCAGTAGAAATCATAATAAATGCTATGCGTCCGATTTCGTTGGACGAAATGGACTCCGTGAAGTTGCAGAACCGCACCGATACGAAGTATGTGTTCAGTCGGTCGCAGTTGCCCGATGTGTTGGCTGAGATTGCGCCGAACTATGCCGTGCTGCACATCAACGGAACTCCTTACCAGAAATATCGAACCACTTATTTCGATACCGCCGACGATAAAATGTACATAGCGCACCAAAATGGTAAACTGAACCGTTACAAAGTCCGCCATAGAACGTATCTTTCAACAGGTGCGGAGTTCCTCGAAATAAAATTCAAGAACAACAAACGGCGTACGAAAAAGAAACGTATTTCTTTTCCCTACAATAGCCCACTGATTGAGGCAAATAACTTTATTACAAAGAATTGCCCGTTTTCGGGAGAGGAGTTGTTCCCCAAAACTTTGGTGGAATATTCCCGAATCACGTTGGTGGATTTGGTTCATGGTGAACGTTGTACCGTCGATACGGAACTTATGATAACCAACTGTGTGACAGGC
Source organism: Bacteroidales bacterium (assembly GCA_017552705.1). Classification (GTDB taxonomy): domain Bacteria; phylum Bacteroidota; class Bacteroidia; order Bacteroidales; family UBA1715; genus UBA1715. The sequence goes on along the minus strand of JAFZOY010000013.1, from coordinate 56,107 downwards.
GAAAAGGCGGATTTTGGACATATTTGCATTATTGAACTGAAACGTGATAAATGCAGCGCGGTTTCTTTTATGAAAAGTTCGCTGCTGAAAAATCGGATTTTCCAACGAGGCATGAGCAAATATGCGATTGGAACCGCTGTGGTGTATAAAAACATAAAGAAAAACAGATTCAAGAAAAAAATTAGATATATAGAAAAATTAAAGTACAAAAAATAATAGATATGGAAGAACTTTTTGGAATCGCACTTATTGATGTGCCATCATTTTGGGAATTATTGGTCCGTTTCGCATTCAACTTTCTGATTGTGTTTGTAATCAGCCGTTGTTTGTACTATCCGGCAACACGCCGCCGTGATTTCTTGTTTACTTACATTTTGATTTCCACAATTGTGTTCCTGTTGTGTTTCTTGTTGGGAAATGTAAAGATTCAAGTTGGTTTCGCACTTGGTTTGTTCGCAATCTTCGGCATTATCCGGTATCGTACGGAACTTATGCCAATCAAGGAAATGACGTATTTGTTCCTTGTAATCGGCGTTTCGGTAATCAATGCGTTGTCTAACAAGAAAGTAAGCTACGCCGAGTTGCTGTTTACAAACTTTGCGATTCTTTCCGTTGCGTTCATTCTTGAACGTGTGTGGATGATTAAACACGAATCGCGCAAACGTATTAAATACGACAATATCGCATTGGTTAAGCCTGAACATTACGATGAATTGAAAGCCGATTTGGAAAAACGCACAGGTTTGAAAATCGACCGTTTTGAGGTAGGCGACATCAATTATCTGACTGATTCCACTTGGATTCAAATCTATTATTACGAGCAGGACAACGGCGAAAATAATATGTCGGATGTTCACGACGCATAAATGAAGCGATTGATAGTCATAGCGTTGGCTTGTCTAACAGGTTTTTCGGTTTCCGCCCAAACAAAATCTTTTCAGGTTTGGACGGGAATTGGAACTTCGTATGATTTTTCCAAAAGGCTATCGCTTGACTTTGAGGCGGAATCCCGTTTCCAGCAGAATGCTAAGACGCTGAAACAGGTTTCGGCGGCAGTGGGCGCAAGATATTCTGTAACCAAGCCGATTTTTGTCGGGGTGGGCTATGAATTTGCCGATAAATACAAGAAAAATGGATATTTCCCAGTCCATACGTTTTCTGCAAATGTCGGCTACAAGAAGAAACTGGGCGACTTCCGTCTGGGCATTCAAACCAAACTGACAACCGAAAAGAATACCTATATCAAGAATCCCGAAGACATTTATCCCGAGTGGAAACAGAAAAATAAAATCAAATTCGCGTATGCCGGCCTGCGGCGGATAAAGCCGTCGGTTGCTGTGGAAACGTACCATCTGCTTGAGGCAGGTTCCGATTATCACGTTTCCACAGTGAAATATAGCGCCAGTTGTGCAATTGATTTCAGAAAAAATTTTGAACTTGGGGTTGGATATATGTTTCGCCACGAAATCGACAAGTGCGAGTATATTTCGATAGCAACGTTTTCGCTAAGTAAGAGTTTCTAACACACTTTCCTGTTCTACCACATCAATTGTGGCGGCAACCGTGGAAACAATCGCAACGATTGCCGACAGAAACGGTCCAATTATGGGCACGTACAAAAGCAACGCAAACAAACAGCCGTGTCCGCATGCCGTTCCTTTTCTGCTTTTTACCCAGTTAACACTTTGTTTTACAGTGAATTTTCTCCGTTCGTTCGAATAGTCGATAAACGAAAATCCATAAAAATACGCCGACACAAGAAACAGTAAAATCGAACCGATACCCAACGACAGAATTGGCCCTGCAACGGGAATAAACGTGCAGAAAAACAAAACGATTCCGACCACAATTTCCATGATGGAATTGCGGAAAGCAAGCAGGATTCCCCGAATAACATCTTTGAGAAATTGCTGGAAATCAAATGGATAATCACGGTTGCTTAGGATTTTTTCTGTCTTTTCCGATACAAATGCAAGAAATGGCGACATCACTATCACTACCACGTAGCCGCCCCACAATCCCAAAACGATGAAAAACAATATCCTGAACAGCAACGCCAACAAGGACGCTTCAATGCCAACAAATTCGTTCGAGAGCATGGTGGCGAGTTCGCCAAGAGAAAAAAATCCGGCGATGCTCATGGCGATAAAAAGAAGCACTGGCACGAACAAAGTCCACGTCATTCCGTGCTTTAGAATGAATTGAAATGCACGAAACTGCAATGAAAGCGCCCGAAAAAAATCATCTATAATCGACATTCCCGTATGGTGAGGCGAGTGCCTCCCGTTTTTATTATTCACAAATTTATAAATTTCTCATACATAGCACGATATTATTGTTGCGTTTTAGTATTTTTGCCACACAAACAGAAAATGATATGAAATTAGATTCACTTACGGCTATTTCCCCTATCGACGGGCGTTACAGAAGCAAAACAGAAGTTTTGGGTAACTATTTTTCGGAATTTGCACTCATCAATTATCGTGTTCGGGTTGAAATTGAATATTTCATCGCGTTGTGCAAGGAAGTTCCGCAATTGAAAAATGTTGATCCCGCTTGCTTTGAGAAACTTCGTGATTTGTACCGAAATTTCAGCGAAGCTGATGCCGCAGAAATTAAGGATACTGAGAAAATCACGAACCACGATGTGAAAGCCGTTGAGTATTTCATAAAAGATAGATTCGACAAACTTGGATTGCAGGAATATAAGGAGTTCATTCATTTTGGATTGACGTCGCAAGACATCAACAATACATCGGTTCCTCTATCTTTGAAGGAAGCCATGAACGATGTGGTTATTCCGACTTTGCAGGAAATAATCGATACATTGACCAAAATGGCCGATGTATGGAAAGACATTCCAATGTTGGCGAAAACACACGGCCAGCCAGCATCGCCGACTCGTTTGGGTAAAGAAATCAATGTGTTTGTTTCGCGTTTGAACGTACAGATGAAACAATTGAAGGCTGTTCCATATTCCGCAAAATTCGGTGGTGCAACGGGAAATTTCAACGCTCACCATGTTGCATATCCTAACAAGGATTGGCAAGTGTTTGGCAACGATTTCGTGAAAAACCACCTTGGTTTGGAACGCTCGTTCCCAACTACGCAAATTGAACATTATGATAATCTTGCTGCTCTTTTTGATGCTTCAAAACGCATCAACACAATTCTGATGGACTTGTGTAAGGATGTATGGCAATACATTTCAATGGGATATTTCAAACAAAGAATACAGAAAAACGAAGTTGGTTCGTCGGCTATGCCTCATAAAGTCAATCCGATTGATTTTGAAAATGCCGAGGGTAATTTGGGAATTGCAAATGCCGTGTTCGAACATTTGGCTGCAAAATTGCCGATTTCCCGTCTGCAACGCGATTTGACGGATTCTACTGTACTCCGCAATGTTGGTGTGCCATACGGGCATACATTGATTGCTCTTGCGTCGTTGAAAAAAGGACTTGGTAAAATCTTTGTGAACGAAACAGCAATCCATGCCGATTTGGAAGCAAACTGGGCGGTGGTTGCCGAAGCAATTCAAACGATTCTTCGTCGTGAAGGCTATCCGAAACCATACGAAACATTGAAGGAACTTACCCGTACAAACGATGTAATCAATGAGACTTCTATCGCAAATTTCATTGAAACGCTCAATGTGAGCGAGGAAGTGAAAGCGGAACTTCGACAGATTACGCCGTTCAACTATACGGGAATGTAGGATGCGCTTGCTATCTGTTCCTTGTTATAGATAGTGCTCCGCAACAATTTTTATTCCGATACCAATGAGAATAATTCCGCCGATGATGCCGAAGCGGAGAATGGCGGTTTTGCCTATTTTGTATCCAAGATATAATCCTATTATGGAAAACAAAAAACTGGTGATGCCAATGATTATGGTTGCCGAAACGATTTGCTCGGGAATAGAAACAAATATAATTCCCGTCGATAGCGCATCGATGCTTGTGGCTACAGCAAGAAGAATCACCGTTGCCCACGAAAAATGGCTGCATGATTCCTCTTCTTCGTTTCCTTTAATGTCTTCCCAAATCATTTTTAACCCTATAACCGACAAGATTGCAAGGGCAATCCAGTGCGAAACGGTGCCGATGAAATCGGCGAACCAAATTGTGACAAAAAATCCGATGAGCGGCATCAATCCTTGAAACAGTCCGAACAACACCGGCATCTTTGCGGCGGAGCCAATGTGTATCTGCTTGCACCCGATTCCAGTGGAAACCGAAACGGCAAGACAATCCATTGCAAGTCCAATAGAAAGCAGAATTATATCGAAGAATGTCATTGTTTCTTGGCTTGAATTTTTATTGCAAAGGTCTTTTTGTATGACTGGTAGAATATCAGTTTTCCGCCTTTTTCGGAAATGTCAGGCAATTCAATGCCACTGAAATCATTGTCTTTTACAATAAACGAAGGTGTTTCCCCAAGACATGTATTCACATCGAACACGTATTTTTCAGAAAGAAATATGACTTTTCCCTGTTCCCATATTTGGTCGAAGAATGTGTCGTAGTCGTCAAGTTTGTATTTGGTTGAAAGGAAATCATATAATTTCTTACCGTAACAATAGCAACGGGCTTTTGTTATGGATGGAGTTCCATGTCCGTATTTGTTGTTGGGCTTGTTGTAACGGTTGCCACTCCGTATTATCAGCCGTTTAATGGCTTGTGCCGATGAGTCGGGAAATTCTTCCCACAAAGTGGCGCAGCAACCTGCAACTAACGGACAAGAAAATGATGTTCCGCCGCTTGCGTTTTTTATTTCACCATTCGCAACCACAATGGTTGGAAATAATCCGAGAGCCATCACGTCGGGTTTGATTCTGCCATCGGAAGTGGGGCCAAAGGAACTGAATTTGGTCTTTTTGTCGTTGTATTTGCATGCTCCAACGGTCAGTACGCTGTCGGCATCGGCAGGGGCGGTGATGTATTTCCAAGGTTCGTCGCCTGAATTTCCTGCGCTGTTGATGAGCAGCATTCCTTTCGACGAGGCAATGTCGGCACCTACAGTGATTCTTGTTGTGTTGCCGTCCATTTGGCTGTAAGTGTGGCTTGGTGAACCCGCATCGAAATTGCTGTATCCCAACGAAGTTGAAATAATATCGGCACCAGCGCTGTCGGCAAGTTCAGCGGCGGCAACCCAGTTGTCTTCTTCAACCAGATGCTCGGTTTCCTCTTCTTCGCTCCGAAGGAGAATGAAACTTGCCCCGGGAGCAGTTCCTACAAGCTTTTGCGGATAAAATCCACCAATGAGCGAAAGAACCATCATTCCATGTCCTCCTGTTTGGAAAATACTGGTGGAGTCGTGGAATTTCTCGGTACCCGTCATGTCGCGGGTAAGTAGAATCTTGTTGTTGTTCCATAAATGCTGGAAAACTGCGGCGGAATCAACGTGAAGAAACCCTGCGTCAACCACGGCAATAATACGGTCTTGTCCCATGTGGCCATTAACATGCGATCGGAATGTACCTAATTTGTCGTTTTGTGTACACGAACGTCCGTATATCTTTACCAGATTAGTAAATATTGTTTCTGGTTCACCATCTGCATCAATACATTCTTTTATTATTGAAGGTGTGGCGGTAATAGTATCTTGCGGCACCAATTGCCGTGCATCTTTTTTGTACACAATTGGAGGAGCCACAAATTCAATTTTGTCAACAAACGAAAGTTTCTCTATCTCCCGCATGGAAAGTTCCGTCTCAATGAAAAAAACAGCCGAGTTGAACCATTTTGAACTGTTGCAGAGCACAGCCCCGAAATCCGACACAACCGACAGATACTGTGGGTTTACAGGAATATCCTGTTCGGTGATGGAAATGTTGAATTTTGTCCGTCGGTCGATTGCACGCTGGCTTAAAAACTCTTGCGGACGGTCGATGGAATAGGGGGAGTTCTTCTTGTCGGTGAACGAAATCCTGTATCGCCCTTCTAAAAAAGTAGTGTCTGTTGCGGATTTAGTTTGGGCAAAACCAAATACCGTAATAATTACAAAACAAAAAAGCGAAATCGTTTTTTTCATTTTGGTAATGTACTTGTAATAAAATAGAGATGTGCAAATCACACATCTCTACTTATTTGTGGTATAAAAATTAATTAAAACCTTTCAGTTTTCCAGCGTTTGGAAGCACTGTGATTGCGGAAATACCATATTTGTTACCGATGATTTTTTGTTCGTTGGCACCAAACATATAGTCAGCCCAATCCAATTCTTTATAAGTGGAAACTAAAATTGCATTCGCATTGATTGAATTTGCATATTCAATAACTTCTTCTGCGAAGTCATCTTTTCCAGCTCCCTCAACTTCGGTGTATTCAATCTTGTTTTGGTCGAGGATAGATTTCACATGCACTAAGTTTGAATAAATCTGGCGTTTCAAATTAGAGTCGGTGCTCTTTTGAATGTACAGATAAATTTTTGATTTGAAGAATTTGTTGAGGTAAACCGCCCAACCAACTTTCTGTTTGTCTTCTTTTTTGTATTCCACTGTGCAAACAATGTCTTCAAAGTGTTCGTCGCGAGGTGGACGTTGAACAACAATAAATGGACAGTTGGAACCTTCGATAACCTTGAGCGCCCAGCTTCCTGTGATTTTCTGCAAACCTTTTATGCCGTGTGTTCCCATAAATACAAACGGGCACGACAATTTGTTCGCATATTCCGTGATTGTGGTGAAAATATCACCTTTCACAGCTAAATATTCTAATTTGAAGTTGTATTTCTTTTGTGCATCGTCAGCCACTATTTTGAGTTGCGACATCGCGTTGTCAATTTCTTTCTCGTCGTCAACAATGTGTAATAGTGTAACCGTGGTGCTACCAATTGTTTCCGCAAAACGGATTGCATGCTGCATTGCATACTCCGCAACATTGGTAAAATCCCATGCAACTAAAATAGTTTTCTGTAAATGTTCCATAATTTTAATATTTTGATAACTTTGAATGCTTTTTCTAACCAAGGTTTGAAAAAGCGTGTTAAAAATAATAAAAAATATTCTTGGTTTCTATTAGACGCATATTTTTTTTGTTGTCCTTTTTAATCGGGATTGCTGCTTTTGGTCAAATCGAAGAGCTCGGAATCCCGTATTATGAAACGATTTCACCACATTTTATAGGGTATGCGGGACCATGGGGAAAGATTGTGCAGGATGGTGAAAATGTGTTGTATTTCGAAAACGATGCTGGTGTGGTTGTGTTCGACGGAGCAACATGGAAGTTGTATGCAACTCACGGAAGACCGTCGATTTGCCGCGATGCTTCCGGAAAAATCTACGTTGCTGCGATTAGTTCCCTTTCTGAAATGTGCGTTGACGACTGCAATCGCCGTTATATGCGTTCTGTTTTGCGCGATGAAGATTATTCTTTCGGAAAAATTTCTGATGTGGTTGCGTTGAACGGACAATTATTTTTTGTCGCTAAAAAACAATTGTATGTGGTCCGCGACAGCGTTCCGCAGAAAATCGACGTTGATGGCGAGGTGAGCCGTATTTTCCTCGATAGAAATATATTGTATGTGGCTACGCAGAATTATTTGTATGAATATGACGGAACTCTGAAATTGGCTGTGTCACATCCAATTACTGTTCTTGATTGCCAACATGTTGATGATTGTACGTATTTTGCGACTCCCGACGGTTTTGTGAAAATCACGCCTGAAAAAATTGCAGTTCCATTCCGCACTGAAGTCGATGATTTGCTGAAAAATGGTGAAATCACATGTTTCTACCAAATTGCATATATGGCAATTGGTATCGGAACGAAGTCGCACGGATTTATCGCCATCGACACAAGGGGACTTTTGGGATTCTCACTTAATATACAAAATGGTTTCCCCGAAAGCAATATCAAGTCGATTTTCGTTGACAAAAACAACAGCATTTGGATTACCACGTTTTCAAATATTATCCGTCTCGAGGTAAATCCTGCCATTACATATTATAATGAGTATAATGGTTTGGTGGGAAGCGTGCTTTGTATGGAGAAATTCAAAGGCGTGCTATACGTCGGCACCGACTGCGGAGTGTTTAAGATTGAAAACGGGAAGGCTGTTGAAATACTTCATTCCAGTTGCAATGTGTTGATGGAATTTCACGGGAAATTGTTTGCCGCTACGGGTAAAGGTCTAATAAACCTGTTGACTGGTGAGCGGTTTAGTTCGGAATCCATAAACAGTGCGTTTATGTTCGACAAAAATTTATTGGTGACTGTTTCCAGTGATTCTGTTACCGTTTGGAAGGAAATGCCTACGTTCAAGAGATGGGTTCAAACGAAAATATCCGACAATATTGAAATTACAACGGTTGCGCAAGACCACTTCCAGCGATATTTTGCATTCTTCGGAACAAAATCCGACGGCGTGTGGATGACGCACGTGAAGTCGAAAGGTGATTCGGTGGTATCGTTTGATATTGTTCCGTGCGAATGGCAGGGGTTACCGAAAAATCATGGACGGATTGATGTGTTTGAAACTTCGTCGGGTTGTGTGTTCTCCACTGCCCAAGGTCTGTTCCGCTGCGATTGCGAGAATAATTTCTTCTACCGTGACGGAAAAATTCTTCTTCCAAAGGGAAATATATTTGTTTCGCCCATTCGTGAAGATGCCGACAAGAATTTGTGGCTGGCGCTTCAAACCAGCGGACAATACGAAAGCCAGATAGCGGTTGCGTGGAATACCAATAATTCGGAACGGTACACGCTCATTACCGCTCCATTCTCGAAAGTACGTGGAAACCATGTCACAGCATTCTATCCTGGCAAAAATTCGGTAGTATGGGTCGGTAGTGATGACAATTTGGTTAGAATGGATTTCAACCAACTCTCGGTTAAGAAAACGTTGGGAAATGTGCGGATGTCGCAGGTGTTGGTGAATGGAGATTCACTGTTGACAGTGACTTCCGGCGATTTGTCGTTGCCGTATGATTTCAAGTCGCTTTTGTTCGATTTTGTTGCGGTGGAATACGAGAACCACGACGACATACAATATACATATTATTTGGAAGGCATGGAAAAAACGTGGTCGCATACCACGTCGAACACTCAGGTGGAATATTCCAATCTTTCCGCTGGAAAATATGCGTTCCACGTGAAAGCGAAAACTGGAGGCGGTGCGGTTTCACGAGAAACGGTGTTTGAATTCCGCGTAAGCCCAAATCCATTATTGTCGGGATGGGCGTTTGCATTCTATGGTCTTGTGCTGGCAATTATTGGCGTTTGGCAATTTTCGGAACAAAACAAGCGGAAAGCACGTAAAATTGTGTCAAAAACTGTGGCAAAACCAACGGTTGCGGAACAATATCCTTCCACTGAATCTCCATCGGAACATGTGGAAAATGCAAATCGAAATGGGTTTGCGCCAGCGGAACGGATGCGTTCAATGAATTTTGATGTGGCAACTGTCTTATTCTCTGATTTCAAGGGATTTACAAAAATAGCAAAGAAAGTTTCCGCGGAATCGTTGATACAAGAATTGGAAAAATATTTCTCGGAATTCGATAAGATTGTTGAGAAATACAATGTCGAGAAAATCAAAACGGTTGGCGACTCGTATATGTGTGCCGGCGGTATTCCTAAAAAGAACACAACGAACCCTATCGAGGTTGTTGCAGCCGCGTTGGAAATGCAATATCGTCTGAAGGAATTGCAGAAAGATATTCCCGAAGGTGCCGAATCATGGGGAATTCGTATTGGAATCCACACGGGTCCAGTTATTGCTGGCGTTGTCGATGGACAAAAATACGCCTACGATATTTGGGGCGACAGCGTGAACATTGCCAGCAGAATGGAAGCATCGGGCGAAGTAGGGCGGGTAAATGTTTCGGAAAGTACATTTATAATGGTACGTGAGTTTTTCGACTGCGAATATCGGGGGAAAATCCAAGTTCAAGGCAAGGAGGAGAAAGCCGATATGTACTTTGTGAATGGTTTCAAGGCTGTATTTTCAGAACATCCGTTCAAGGCGATTCCAAACCAAGTATTTTCGGCAAAATTGGCATTGTTGCGCTTCGAAGGTTTGCAGGAAGATGTTTATACACTTCTCGAAGAACATTTGCCCAAAACATATTTCTACCATAATTTGAAACATACAATTGATGTGGTTGTTCAGGTTGAGGTTATCGGACAAGCGGAAGGGGTGAGCGATGAGGATATGTATATCCTGAAAACAGCGGCATTGTTCCACGATGCTGGATTTATGCGAACTTACAACAAACACGAATATGCCGGCGTGGAAATTGCCCGCGAAATGTTACCCAACGAAGGTTATACTGAGGAACAAATTCAAAAAGTATGCGATTTGATTCTGTGTACAATGATGTCGGCAAAACCAGAAACGTTGCTTGAACAAATAATCTGTGATGCAGATTTGGATTATCTCGGAAGAAATGATTATGTTTGTGTGTCGCGTGATTTATACAAGGAACTGCTCGAACAAAAAATAGTGGAAAAGAACGAGTACAAGTGGTGTCTTGGTCAAATCCAGTTCTTGCAGGAACACAAGTATTACACGAACTATTCCCGCAGTCATCGGAATCCGGGAAAAGTGAAACATATTCAATGGTTACAGGAACAAATAAGTAAGTTTAATAATATAATTTAAATTGTAATAAAATGATTGATTGGGCTAATTTACCATTTGGGTATTTAAAAACAAAATCGAATACTCGATGCCTTTATAGCGAAGGCAAATGGGGAAAAATGGAAGTTTCCGAAAGCGAAAACATCAATATGCACATGGCAGCAACATGCCTTCACTATGGACAGGAATGTTTCGAAGGTTTGAAGGCGTATCGTGGCAAAGACGGAAAAATCCGTGTGTTCCGTTGGGAAGAAAATTCAAAACGATTGAACCGCTCTGCCGCACGTGTTGGTATGCCTGAAGTTCCTCAGGAACTTTTCAAAGAAATGTTGTTTACATTGGTTAAGGAAAATGCTGATTTCGTGCCACCATACGGAACGGGAGCTTCATTGTATATCCGCCCGTTGATGATCGGTATGAGTCCACGTCTTGGTATCAGCGCATCAACCGAAGTATTGCTGATTTTGTTCTGTAGTCCTGTTGGACCATACTACAAAGGTGGGTTTAAACCTATTAAAGTAATTGTTGAACGTGGTTCCGACCGTGCTGCTCCACTTGGAACAGGTACCGTAAAAGTTGGCGGAAACTATGCTGCAGCCTTGAACATGTCAATCAAATCGCATGAAATGGGTTATGGCGCTGCATTGTATTTGGATCCAAAAGAGAAGAAATACATCGACGAATGTGGTCCTGCTAACTTCTTCGCTATCAAGGGCGACAAATACATCACGCCGAAATCAACGTCAATATTGCCTTCAATCACCAATATGAGTTTGCAGGCATTGGCTGAGAAAAAAGGTCTAACTGTGGAAAAACGTCAAATTCCGTTGACGGAATTGGCAGAATGTGACGAGGCAGCAGAATGTGGAACAGCAGCAGTTATTTCGCCTATTTCGGCAGTGTTCGATCCTGACGAAAACAAGACATACACGTTCGGCGACCAAGTTAATCCGGGCAAAACCTGCGTTGATTTGTACAACACGCTTGTTGGTATTCAATATGGCGACATTGCCGACCCGTTCGGTTGGATTTCGTTTGTGGAATAAATAGAGTGTTTCATTTGTAGAGGCGCGATTATTCGTGTCTCTACATTTTTATGAGAAATGGCAAAAATTAGAATTACAAAAGAGTTCGTGTTCGATGCCGCACATAATCTTCCACATTACGATGGAAAATGCAGAAACATTCACGGACACACATACAAATTGTTGGTGACCTTGATTGGCGAGCCATGTAGCGACATTCATTCTCCGAAATGCGGTATGGTACTCGATTTTAGCGACTTGAAACAAGTTATCAAGGAGTCGATCGTCGATACATTCGATCATGCGTTGATTGTTTCCGCTGATAGTAATTCTGCTTGCCTGAAACAATTTCAGGAAGAAGGGAAATTTGTTGAATTGCCGTTTCAGCCTACATGCGAAAACCTTACGGTGTATATAGCGGAATTGTTGTTGCGGCAAATGCCCAAGAACGTCCAATTATACAGCGTCCGATTGTACGAAACACCTACTTCGTATTCGGAATGGGTTGTTACCGATAATCAATAAAATTTGCTGTTTTTTTAATATTTTCATCTCAAAAGCCTATCTTTGAAACTGGTTTAATCTCGGTTTATGCGTGAATTATTTTCGAGTCTTGATGTAATCGTTTCGATAGCCTTAATCTTTATAGTCTTTCTTATTGTACACAAGATACAAGAGGAAAATATAGATAGGTTTTCGTATTATTCGCATCTTACCCGTGCCTTGTTTCTGAAGATATTCTTTGGAATTTGCTTCGCATGTGTCTATATTTTCTATTACGATGGTGGTGACACGCAATATTATTTTACGGGAACTCGCTCTATTGTGAGGATGGCGGGAAAAAAATTTGGTGCGTTCCTGAGATTGCTATGGGGCGAACGAACACAGGAATTGTTGTCGCTCTTCGATTGGAAAACAGGTTGGCCTACCTATTTCAAAGACGTGAATGCGTGGGCGGTATGCCGTTTCACAGTCCCGTTTTACTTGCTTGGATGTGGCACGTATTTGGGGACAACTATCGCCATGAATGTTATTTTATTTATTCCAATTTGGCGAACATATAAAATGTTGGTTAAAATGTACCCCGAAAATGCCACAATGTCTGCCATATCGTTATTGTACATTCCTTCAGTGTTGTTTTGGGGCTCTGGATTGCTGAAGGATGTGTGGTGTATGGTTGGCATTTTCTCGATATATACGGCTTGTTGGATGATTTTCTTTAGAAAAAAGAAGATTTTCAGGTTTGTGCTTGTGTATTTATTTTGGGCATATATTCTTACTTCAATACGTCCATATACGTTTTATACCGTGTTCGCCACAAGTATTGCGTGGATAGGATTGCACTACCTACGTATGTTTGGCAACAGGTTTGTGCAGGTGGTCTTTTTTCCGTTTATGGCAATTGTGATGGTCGGTATTTTTGCGGTATTTATGGACAACATCTCCGATATTGCCGAAGGAAAGTATGCCACGGTTGGTTCTATGATGGAACAGGCCGTTATTATTCAGGACGATTTAAAGCGCGACTATTATGGTTCAAATAGTTTCGATATTGGCTCGTTCGATGCAACAGTTCCTGGAATGCTCAAAAAAGCTCCGCAGGCGTTGCTTGCGGGATTGTTCCGCCCATTTATATGGGAAGCCCGCTCTCCGTTTATGATTCTTTCTGGACTTGAGAATCTTGTTATCTTGTTGCTTACGATAATTACCTTGTTTAAATTGCGGCTGTCGTTTTTTAAAGCATTTGCCCGCGACGAATTTTTATTGAGTATAGCGATATTTGTTATTGCATTCGGATTCTTCATCGGGCTGACAATTGCCAACTTTGGCGCGTTAGTGAGATATAGGATTGTGTTGTTCCCATTCTTCTCTATAATTTTGTTTCGCTTGTGGTATTTGCAGCAACGGGAACGGGAGATGGAAGAGGAGTGATGCGATATTCGTTGTCTCCATGTCAACCCGCTCAGTTATAAATTATTGTTGGTCGAATTTTTATAAAAATTACAATGTGATTTATAATTATTTTGTATGTTTGTATCATAAAAAATAAAAATGAATAATTTGATTTCATATAATCGTTGGTGGTGGCTCTCTTAAATGGGAGGGTAACACGTTTATGTGGAATTTGAACATATAACCGCAAGCCTCCCAAAGACTTGCGGTTTTTTTGTAATAGAAAAAATAAGGATTAAAATATAAAGTAATGGAAAAACAAAAAAGATTTATTTTACCGGAAAACGAAATACCTACCCAATGGTATAACATTGTTGCGGATATGAAGAACAAACCGCTCCCAATGTTGAATCCGCAGACAAAGCAACCAATTAAGTTGGAAGAACTTACAGGCTTGTTCAGCCGTGCTTGTTCCGAACAGGAATTGAATCAAACCGACGCATGGTTTGAAATTCCAGAACAAGTCCGCGATTTGTACAAATCATATCGTTCCACTCCGTTGGTACGTGCCTATGGCTTGGAAAAAGCACTCGACACGCCTGCTCACATTTATTTCAAAAACGAAAGCGTGAGTCCTGTCGGTTCCCACAAATTGAATTCCGCTTTGGCTCAGGCATATTACTGCAAGCAAGAAGGTGTAACCAACATTACCACAGAAACAGGTGCGGGACAATGGGGTGCGGCTCTTTCGTATGCGGCAAAAGCATTCGGATTGGAGTTGGCTGTGTTTATGGTAAAAGTAAGTTACAACCAAAAACCATATCGTCGTTCTATTATGCAAACATTTGGTGCTCAGGTGATTGCGTCGCCAAGTATGAGCACAAAGGCTGGACGACAAATCATTACCGAATCACCAAACTACCAAGGTAGTCTTGGTACGGCAATTTCCGAAGCTGTGGAATTGGCTATGCAGACGCCAAATTGCAAATATGTGCTTGGTAGCGTGCTTAACCACGTTACGTTGCACCAGACTGTTATCGGTCTTGAAGCAGAAAAACAGATGGCTATGGCTGGCGAATATCCCGACATGGTGATAGCTTGTTTTGGCGGTGGCTCTAACTTCGGTGGCTTGTCATTCCCATTTATGCGTCACAACTTGGTTGATGGAAAGAAAACGGTATTCCTTGCTGCCGAGCCGGCTTCTTGTCCGAAATTGACACGAGGAATATTCCAATACGATTTCGGTGACGAGGCAGGTTATACGCCATTGTTGCCAATGTTCACGTTGGGACACAATTTTGCTCCTGCACACATTCACGCCGGTGGTCTTCGTTACCACGGAGCAGGCTCTATCGTTAGCCAATTGATTAAGGATGGTATGATGAAAGGTGTTGACATTCCACAATTGGAATCGTTCCAGGCTGCATCGTTGTTCGCACAAACCGAAGGCATCATTCCTGCTCCCGAATCGGCACACGCAATTGCGGCAACTATTCGTGAAGCAAAGAAATGCAAGGAAGAAGGCGTTAAGAAAACTATCCTCTTCAACCTTTCTGGTCACGGATTGATTGATATGACGGCTTACGACCAATATCTTGCAGGCGATTTGACCAACTACGAATTGCCAGACGAAATCATCAAAGAAAATGTTTCGAAACTCGACAAGATAGTATAGAAACAAGAATCTTTATAAATGATTAATATTTGTAGGGGCGAAATTTTTCGCCCCTATTTTTTTTCTCATAAAAGGTAGGATAAGAAAGGTCTATAAAAAAGCAATAGGAGGTGGAACCTCCTTTGCGAGCGGCCACTCCGCAGAACACCTCATCACTTTCGTAATGTGTTGCAAATATACACTTATTCTCCTGCTTTGTCAATACATTTTAATATTTTATTTTCTCTATATTTTTCGTTTCCGTCTCTGTGAATATCATTAAGATTTTTACGCATTTTTGATTTGGAAAAATCATTTTGAGAATAATTACGAAAAAATGTAATAAATATTGATCGTGTAAGTTTCTGTATGTCAGTTGATTGTGAATATGACCGATTGCGAATTTCACCCCTGAGAAAAATTTTTCTCTTTGAAAATGAATGACTTACGAGTGAAAATAGTATGCAGCGATTGGTTTATTTTTATGTTATGAAATGTGTAATTTATTGTGTGTCAGCTGATTGTTAATATGACCGATTCAAAAAACGAGGCGTCGTTCACCCCTCAGCACTTACTGGCTCTTGCTTTGAGGGAATGGGGTGAATTTGTCAGCGAGCATTTTTTTTCGTATAAATAAAAGCGATAAATTTGTGTCGTTTTCTTAAAAAAAAGATGTGGAATTTCTGTCACGATGGAATTTTATTTTTTCACTTTGAGAACGAATGATGAAACATAATAAAATGAAGAAAATGAAAAAATTGTTTATGTGTATTGCCATGTTAAGTGTGGCGGCCATTTCTGGGTACGCCCAAAGCGCAGTGGCAACAGCCGGTGGCGAGGCTACGGGCGACGGCTCGGTAAGTTTTACCGTAGGACAGACTGTATTTACAACGGTTGCCAACGAAAACGGAAGCATTTCGCAAGGTGTGCAGCAGGCGTACGAAATCACCACGGAAACAGGTATCGACGTTACCGAAATTCAACTTACGGCATTTCCGAACCCTACGAACGATGTGCTGAATCTGCAAATCAACGGTGAATTTAGGACAGTTGCGTATGTCCTCTACACCAACACCTCAAAACGTGTGGCGAAGGGTGTTGTGAATGGTTCCGAAACCCAAATCCAGATGGGCGCGTACAAAGCCGGCGTGTATTTTCTTGAGGTGAAAGCTGACGGAAAGACTGTGAAACGGTTTAAGGTGGTAAAGAATTAATGAGTAATGAGTAATGCGCAATGCGTAATGAATAATGAAAAAGTAATGTTTAATTAAAAGTATAAAAAATGAAGAAAATTATCTTAACAGTAGCAATGGCGATTCTGGCGTTCCTGACGTTCGCACAAGTTCCGCAGACAATGAGCTACCAAGGCGTAGTGCGCGATGCCGACAACGCCCTTGTGGTTTCAAAGGCTGTAAGTATTGAATTGAGCATTCTCCAAGGTTCCGACGAGGGCGACGTGGTGTATGCTGAAAAACACGACGCAACCACCAATGCCAACGGTTTGGTTTCGTTGGAGTTGGGAAACGGAGAACAAATCTCCGAAACGGCGTTCTCGCAGATTGACTGGAGCGCGGGTCCGTATTTCGTGAAGACTGTTGCCGAAATCGACGGCAAAACCGTTACAGGCGTAACGCCAATGCTTACGGTTCCTTATGCGAAGTTTGCCGAAAAAGCTGGCAACGTGCCCGATTTGACGGATTATGCCAAGAAATCGGACATCCCCGAAGGCGCGAACCTCGACGGTTATGTGAAAACAGAGGAGTTGAACGACTACGCAAAGTCAGCCGACGTTGACAACACCTACGTGAAAAAGGCGGAAATGCCCGCAACTCTTGAGGATTACGCCAAGACCGCCGACGTGGAACAGACCTACGCTAAAAAGGACGAACTTCCAACTGAGGTTGACCTGAGCGACTATGCAAAGAAATCGGACTTGGACGGCTTTGCTACAACGGCAAAAATGAACGACACTTTGAACGTGTACGCAAAATCAACCGAGGTTTCGGGAAATTATGTCACAAAAGAGGAATTTGAAAACTATGTGCTTTCGGGCGGACAAGCCGACGCGGTTGATTTGAGCGTGTATGCGAAATCATCCGACGTGAATGCGGCTCTTGCCGAACTGGAAGGGAAAATCCCCGCCGAACAGGATTTGAGCGGCTTTGCGACTTCAGCAAAATTAAATGACACGTTGTCGGTTTATGCAAAATCTGAAACCGTTCCAACCAAAGTGAGCGACCTTGACAACGATGCAAACTACATCACGTTGAGCGATGTTCCTGCACAAGATTTGACGGGCTATGCGACAAAAGAGGAATTAAACGCGTTGAACATTCCAAGCGTGGAAGGTTTGGCAAGCGAAACGTATGTAAATGAGCAAGTTGCGGCTATACAGATTCCGTCGGTTCCAACCAAGGTGAGCGATTTTGAAAACGACGCAAACTACATCACGTTGAGCGATGTGCCTGCCACTGATTTAACGGACTACGCAAAATCAGCCGACGTTTCGGCAACGTATGTAACAAAGGATGAATTTGAAACCTACGTGCTTTCTGGCGGACAAGCTGACGCTGTTGATTTGAGCGTGTATGCAAAATCATCTGATGTGACTGCTGCTCTTGCCGAATTGGAAGGCAAAATTCCTGCCGCACAAGATTTGAGTGCCTATGCGACAAAAGAAGAGTTGAACGCGTTGAACATTCCAAGCGTGGAAGGTTTGGCGAGCGAAACGTATGTAAATGAGAAAGTTGCTGCTATAGAGATTCCAACCGTTCCAACCAAAGTGAGCGACCTTGCCAACGATGCAAACTACATTACATTGAGCGATGTTCCTGCAACTGATTTGACTGGCTACGCAACTACTGCAAAAATGAAGGATACGCTTTCTGTTTATCCTACCACAGCCAAAATGAACGACACCCTCGACGCATACGTGCTGAAAAGCCAAATTGGCACTACAAATTTGGACGGCTACTACTCGAAAGCCGAAGTTGATGCCTTGTTGGCTGAAATGAACGAACGGTTTGCCGCTTTGAGTGATTGGGTTGATGCTTCTAAGAACCCGAAACTTTCAAAACCTACGCTTTCTGGAATGGAAGACGTGGAGGTGACTATTTATGCAAAAATTACTTCGGCTGGTTTTGGCGACATAATCGAACGTGGGTTTGTCTGCTCAAGAACACCAAACCCTACGGTGGCTGACAACGAAAAGAAATATGTTGCTACGGGTACGGCTGTTGACGAAAATTATACCGGCGGTTGGTATGGGTTGGCTTCGGGCTACACATACTACATCCGTGCCTACGCAACCAGCACCACTGGCACAGGCTACAGCGAGCCGCTTGTTGTCAACACCACGCTTATGGCTCCT
Organism: Bacteroidales bacterium; assembly: GCA_017552705.1. Lineage (GTDB taxonomy): Bacteria > Bacteroidota > Bacteroidia > Bacteroidales > UBA1715 > UBA1715. Next base: position 37,578 of record JAFZOY010000013.1, on the reverse strand, counting down.
ATGATTTACTCCAGCAGTTATAGCGACGTTACCGCTGAATCGTTTAAAATGCAAGCAAGCGTGCGGTTCGAGGCGCAGATTACCCAATGGGGATTCTGCTATTCAAGTACAACAGAAACACCTACCACTTCTAACGACAAAGTAACGGTTGATGTGGAGGGTACAGACTTTGAGGCAACCAAAAGCGGTTTGCAACCGGGAAAAACCTACTACGTTCGTGCATTTGCGACAAATTCAAAAGGTACGACATATAGCAGTACATATACTGTAACTACATTGTGCCTTCCTGCAACGGTGGGAACTCCAACAGCCACCGAAGTGGCAGGCAAGTCGTTCAAGGTGACTGCCGCAATTACTGACGATGGCGGCGGCGTGTCTTCTAAAGGTTTCTGCTACTCTACAACCGAAAATCCTACGATTGACTGTTTTAAAGTTGTGGTTTCAGGAGAAAATTTAAGTGCCGAAATAACAGGACTTTCTCCAGTTACCACCTACTACGTTCGTGCATACGTTACGAACTCCGCAGGAACTTCGTATAGCGACCAGATAACGGTTACAACCACTGCTATTACTCTTGCAACGGTTGCTGATGTAACAAGTTCCGAATTCACAGCCGTTTCATTCAAGGTTTCATCTGAAATCACCAATAACGGCGGTACGGAAGTTACCGAAAAAGGCTTCTGCTACTCTACAGCCGAAGATCCAACGGTTGAAGATTCTAAAAAGGCCGTTGAAGGCGATGAGTTTGAAGCTACAATTGACGAACTTGCACCAGGAACAACTTACTATGTTCGTGCGTATGCCGTGAACTCTGTTGGAACAGCGTACAGCGAACAAACTTCAATAACTACATTGGTTATGGCTGCAACAATTGCGGATATTACAAGTTCCTATATTAGAGAAACTTCGTTCACAGTTTCGTCTGAAATTACTTCAAACGGCGGTCTGGAAATTACTGAAAAAGGGTTTTGCTACGCGACAACCGAAAATCCAACGGTAGAAAGTACTAAAAAAGCCGTTGAAGGCGATGATTTTGAAATGACGATTGATGAACTTGCACCAGAAACGACTTACTATGTTCGTGCGTATGCCGTAAACTCTTTTGGAACAGGGTACAGTGAACAAATAGTTGTGACAACACCGCCGGCAACAGGTGCTATAATAGGTGCTGTTTTTTCTGTTGGTTATAATAAAAAAGTACTTTTCTCTCAAGGCAACCTGCAATACCAAGCAAGCACAAGTACATGGCGTTTTGCCGGACACCAATATGATATTATTGGTAGCGACAATTCCAACATCTCAAGTTCGTATAGCGGTTGGATAGACCTATTCGGTTGGGGAACCAGTGGTTACAATGGCAAAAATCCGTATATGACAAGCACGGATTATTCCGATTATGGTGATGGCAACAATGATATAGCAGGCACGAACTATGATTGGGGCGTGTACAACGCCATTTCCAACGGAGGCAACCAAGCGGGACAGTGGCGGACGCTTACAAAAGACGAATGGGAGTTTCTCATAAATACAAGAACCGATGCTTCAAGCAAGAAAGGCTTTGCGACCGTTAACGACGTTACTGGCCTTATATTGTTGCCCAACAACTGGACATTGCCAAACGGTTTAACATTCATAAGTGGAGACGGCAATTTCGCACAGAACACATATTCAACTGCTGATTGGGCAAAGATGGAAGCCCACGGTGCCGTGTTTCTTCCTGCTGCCGGCCACCGCGAAGGGACAGACGTGGTCAGTGTGGGTTCCTACGGCCTCTACTGGTCGAGTACGGCTTGCAGCTATCTGACTTTCAAAAGCAAAGTGGGCACGAGCTCCTACAATCGCTACATGGGGCGATCTGTCCGCCTTGTAAAAAATGCAAATTAGCGAAAAAAAGTAAATTGATTTTCAAAGGAGCGGGAGTAATTCCGCTCCTTTTTTTGTGTGGTAAGTATTGACAAACGAGAAAGGAAGTTGTATATTTGCCACGTTCTTATGTATCAACATAAAGGCGGAAGCCCTGAACCATTCGAGCAAGTGCCGATTAAGTTCGTGCGAGTTTTCGGCTACGGCAAGAAAACTCATTAAAAAAGGGGTTGTGAAATCCCTTTTTTATTTTGTTTTATACCATAATTGCTTGAATCTTTTTGCAAAATCTTTTGCTGTATAGTCTTTTCGTTTAATGGATATCAAAGATTTCCCTTTGAATAGCATTAGTTCCACAAGATTTATATGGTTGTTAAACGTACTTTGTATTAATTGGGTTATGTCTCTTGTCTTGGGTAATGCAATAAAGTCAATGACAATTCTGTTAGCCTGTTTCGCTCCTTTTCCCAATTGATGAACGAGTGCACTACCACCAGTGGAGGTTTTTCCTTCTACATAATATAAGCAGTTTCGTTTTCTTAGAATAAAATCCGCACTTTTGGTGGAATTTGGATTTGAAAGCAAGAATACGTCAAATTTGTTCGTCACAAGTTTTTGGGCTATTGCAAGATTATTCGGCATTTCTCCAGAAAGAAGAATGTCATCGTATTGACTGATGTTCAATCCATATACGGCATTTTCATTCGTGGAGAAACGTCGTAATTCCTGAAATTCCGTGCGTTCTACTATCCATTGTAAAATGGTGACTCTATCTTTGTTTGTATTACAAGTATAATAGTCTGCTATGGCTTTGTTGATCGTAGTTCCTTGATATACAATAGGTTTCTCATAGTCGGATGTAGGTTCACAAACGACATCACAAATATCTTCCGTCCTCAGTGGGTACGGTGTTGCTGTTTCTTCATTCATAATGCGGCAAAGATAGAAAATAATGAGGAATGCTCAATGAGTAATGCGTAATTATGAATGTAGAATTAAAGGGTAGGGCTGTTACACGGTGGCAGCCCTACTTTTAATTCAAATATTTTTGAAAAACCGTTGGGTTATACAATACCTTCTTTCAATAAATCGTGAAGGTGAATCATCCCAAGGTATGTGTTGCCGTCGGTAACCACCAGTTGGGTGATGCTGTTTTTCTCCATTTTTTCGAATGCTTTGATTGCCAATTCGTGACGGCTGATTGTTTTAGGATTCTTTGTCATAATGTCCGATGCTTTCGCCTCGTTGATGTTGGTGTTTTTTTCAAGCATTCTTCGGAGGTCGCCGTCGGTTATGATTCCGATGAGTTGATTGTTGTTGTCAACCACGGCGGTTGCGCCAAGTCGTTTCGACGAAATTTCAATAATCACTTCGGAAATTGATTGGTCTGCTGAAATTTTCGGTGCATTTTCTTCAATAAAAATATCATCGACGCGCATATACATGCGTTTCCCTAATGCACCTCCAGGATGATATTTCGCAAAATCCTGCGGCGTAAATCTCCGTTGTTCAAGCAAACTCATTGCTAACGTGTCGCCCATAACAAGTTGGGCTGTTGTGCTGTTTGTGGGTGCAAGGTTGTTGATGTCTGCCTCGTGGTCAACATGGGCGTAGAGAACATAATCGGCATGTTCTGCAAGATACGATGTTTTTTCTGACACCATCGCAATCAGTTTGTTGCCGCCACGTTTCAAAAGGGGAATCAAAACCTTTATCTCAGGCGTGTTGCCACTTTTCGATATGCACATCACAATGTCGTCTTTCTGAATCATTCCCAAATCACCGTGGATTGCCTCGGCTGCGTGCATGAAAATCGCCGGTGTGCCTGTGGAATTCATTGTTGCCACTATTTTTGTCGCAATCAGCGCACTTTTTCCTATGCCGGTAATTATCAATCGACCTTTCGATTCAAGAATTTTTTTTACGATAATCGGAAAATTTTCGTCGAGATAATCCGATAACTTGTTGATAGACTGAGCTTCTTCGCGTATGATACGCCTTGCGTTTTCTAATATTGTGCTATTCTCGTCCACGTTTTCAATAATTTTTTTGTAATTATAAATATTATTAGTAATTTCACTATGCAAATTTACCCAATAATCTTGTTTGTTGGTTGCAAATAAATAGATAATATTTCGGACCGAAAATAAACTATAGGTATGTTGAAAATCGACGAAAATGAATTGGTGAGGTGCCTAAAGGAAAAATTTGGCTTTGATTCCTTTAAGGGAAACCAGAAGGAAGTGATTGAAAGTCTGATGGAAGGTAACGATACGTTTGTGTTGATGCCGACCGGCGGTGGTAAATCATTGTGCTATCAATTGCCAGCTATTTTGTTGGAAGGCACGGCCATTGTGATTTCTCCGTTGATTGCCCTTATGAAGAATCAAGTTGACGCAATGCGGGGATTCAGTACCGACAACCGAATCGCCCATTTCCTGAATTCTTCGCTGAGCCGTTCGGAAATTACGCAGGTAAAGGACGACGTGAGAAAAGGTATCACCAAGTTGTTGTATGTTGCCCCTGAATCGTTGACAAAAGACGACAGTGTGGAGTTTTTCAGAAGTATAAAAATCTCATTCTTTGCAATCGACGAGGCTCACTGTATATCAGAATGGGGACACGATTTCCGTCCGGAATACCGCCGCATCAAACCTATTGTTGAGGCGATTGGGCGCGCACCGATAATTGCTCTTACTGCAACGGCAACGCCGAAGGTGCAGCACGATATTCAAAAGAATTTGGGAATGCTCGATGCCAAGGTGTTCAAATCTTCGTTCCGACGGAAAAATCTGTATTATGAAATCCGTCCTCAAGTTGATGCCACAAAACAGATTATCAAGTTTATACGTGAAAATCAAGGTAAGTCCGGTATTATTTATTGTTTGAACAGAAAAAAAGTTGAAGAGCTTGCCAATACGCTGATAGTGAACGGAATAAAAGCGTTGCCGTATCATGCGGGATTGGATGCGCATACCCGTTCGAAGAATCAGGATATGTTCTTGATGGAGGAAGTCGATGTGATTGTTGCCACAATTGCGTTCGGTATGGGTATCGATAAACCTGATGTTCGTTTTGTGATACATTATAATATACCAAAATCGCTCGAAGGATATTATCAGGAAACTGGTCGTGCGGGACGTGACGGTGGCGAGGGAAAATGTATCGCCTTCTACAGCTACAAGGATATTCTCCGTCTTGAGAAGTTTATGGAAGGAAAACCTGTTGCCGAGCAGGAAATTGGAAAACAACTTTTGCTTGAAACATCGTCGTATGCGGAGTCGAGCTTGTGCCGTGTGCGCGTTCTTTTGAATTACTTCGGCGAGACGATGGATGAGAATTGCGGAAACTGCGACAACTGTCTGCATCCAAAGCCGCAGGTTGAGGTGAAAGACGATGTGCTGAAAGTCTTGAAGACTATCAAGGCGGTGAAAGAACGTTTCAAGCAAGGTCATGTGGTTGAAATCCTTATGGGTACAAATTCGTCGGAGATAAAAACATATAAACATAACGAGCTGGACGAATTCGGAATAGGCGACGATCACGATGCAAAATATTGGAATGCCATAATCCGTCAGATGCTGATGAACCGTCTGCTCGACAAGGAAATTGAAAATTATGGATTACTAAAAATAACCGATGCGGGACAACAATTCATCAAACATCCGTATTCGTTTATGATTACCGAAGACCATGACTATGAACAATCCGAGGCGGAACAAGATGCACCGCAGTCGGGCGAGGCGCTCGATGCCACGTTGGTTTCGATGTTGATGGATTTGCGGAAAAGTGTGGCAAAGAAAAACAGCGTGCCGCCGTATGTGGTATTCCAGGAAGCTTCCATCAACGATATGGCGATCCAATATCCTGTAACATTGCAGGAATTGCAGAATATATCGGGCGTTGGCGAAGGGAAAGCGAAAAAATATGGCCAGCCGTTTGTTGAGCTGATTGCCAAATATGTTGAGGAAAACGAGATTGAACGTCCTCAGGATATGGTTGTTAAGTCGGTTGGAAACAAGTCGGGAAAGAAGATTCAGATTATTCAGAATATTGATAAAAAATTACCGCTCGATATTACCGCCGACGCACTGGGCTTGGAGTTGACCGATTTGCTCATTGAAATTGAAAGTATTGTGAATTCGGGAATGTCGCTCGTGGATTCCAGCGGAAAGTCAAAAATAGATTATTATATCAACGAAGTGTTGGAAGAAGAAGCTGTGGAAGAATTATATGATTATTTTTGCAACGAGGAATCGGAATCAATCCAGACGGCCTTCGATGAATGGGTTGCCGACGGCACCTACACGGAGGAAGAGGTACGTTTAGTAAGAATTAAGTTTTTAAGTGAAAAAGCAAATTAAAAGATGAAAATTGCAGTAGATTTTGATGGTACATTGGTTGAACACAAGTACCCTGAGATAGGAGCAAAGAAATTGTTCGCGTTCGAAACCTTGCGTGAGTTGCAAAAACGTGGCGACCAGTTGATTTTGTGGACGTATCGCTATGGAAAATTACTTGACGAAGCTGTTGAGTTTTGTCGGAAAAATGGCGTGGAATTCTATGCCGTTAACAAAAACTATCCAGAGGAAGAGTACGATGGCAACGAAATGAGCCGTAAAATCGATGCCGATGTGTATATCGACGACAGAAATGTGGAATTTGGCGGAGAAATAGATTGGTCGGAAATCTGTAAGAAATTGCAGGTGGGAACCATGGGCGAGTCCGGCTACAATGAATATGGAAAAGCAAAAAAACAATCGTTTTTAGGTAGTCTTTTTGGAAAAAAGTGAGAACCATACGGATTTGTATGTGGACGTGATTTTGCCTTTGGCAGTTCCACTATACACGTACCGGGTTCCAAGTCAATTGCACTCATCTGTAAAGATTGGTTGTCGGGTAATTGTGCAAGTTGGAATACGGAAAATGTACACTGCAATCGTGTATGCTATTCATCATACCGCCCCCGAAACATCTAAAGTTAAAGACATAGAATCTGTGATAGATGAAAATCCTGTCACCACATCGTTTCAGATGCAGGTATAGGATTGGATATCAGATTATTATATGTGCACCCGTGGCGAGGTTATGAAAGCTGCCTTGCCTTCGGGAATGAAATTGGAGAGCGAAACTGTGCTTTCCGTAAATCCTGAATTCGACTGCATGACATTGGGCGAATCCGATAGGATTGTTTTCACGTTGATAGAGAAAAATGTCGGGATTACAGTGTCGGATTTGGCAAAAATGATGGCGAGAAAATCTATTGCCAATCAGGTGCAGAAACTTGTGGCACTGAATGCCGTGGTTGCGGGTGAAACTATATCGAACCAATATAAACCAAAGGTAAAAACATACATCACATTGTCCAAACCGTGCAATGACTCTTCGTTTGTTGATGTGTCGTTTTCAATGTTGGCAAAAGCGCCAAAGCAACAAGAAGCCTTTCTAAAATTACTGAACTTGTTTGTTTGCAATAAAGATGTTGCTGATTATGCAGTGGAAAAGTTTGATTTTCTGCAATATACAACATCGCAAGTTCTGTCGGAATTACAGAAGAAAGGAATTATTTTGTTTGAGGAACGTGTTGTTTCGCGTTTTGAGAAATCGGTGGCGACTAAGGGACTTGCCACGTTAAGCGAAAAACAGGAAAACGCCCTGAACGAAATCCGTACCGCGTTTCAAACTAAGCAATTCTGTCTGCTTCACGGAGTTACGTCGAGTGGAAAAACCGAAGTGTATATCCATCTGATACAACAAGCGATTTCCGAAGGCAAACAGGTTTTGTATCTCTTGCCTGAAATTGCCCTTACTTCGCAGATAATCAATCGTTTGCGGAATGTGTTCGGCGACAAAGTGGGAGTGTATCATTCCCGATTTTCCGATAATGAACGCATTGAAGTGTGGAATAATTTATTGGCACATTCCGAACATTCGTATCAGGTAATATTAGGAGTGCGTTCTTCTATCTTTTTGCCATTCAGTAATTTAGGTTTGGTCGTTGTTGACGAGGAACACGAGACTTCGTTTAAGCAATACGATCCCGCGCCTCGCTACAATGCGCGCGATATGGCGTATGTGCTTGCACAGAAAAGTGGCGCGAAATTGTTGTTGGGAACAGCAACTCCGAGTATGGAGACATATTATAATGTGTTGACGAAAAAAATCGCATTGGTTGAACTTACAGCACGGCATACCACAGCTCCGTTGCCCGAAATCCATTTTATTGATATGGTTGCGGAACGTAAGCAGAAACGGATGTGTGATGATGTGTTCAGTAAAACCTTGCTGGAAAAAATATCCGAAAACCTTGCGAACGGAAAACAAATAATATTGTTTCAAAACCGACGGGGCTATTCTCCATATTTGGAATGTCCCGATTGTGGGTATGTACCTCAATGTGTGAATTGCGATGTGAGCCTCACATACCATAAGTTCTCGAATATGCTGATGTGCCATCATTGTGGCTATGCGGTGCGATACACGGTTGATTGTCCGGAATGCCATCATTCAAATATGCGTTTGGTGGGTTTTGGAACGGAAAAAATTGAAGATACGCTGAAAAATGTCTTTCCTTCGGCAAAAATTGCCCGTATGGATTTAGATACGACACGAGGAAAAAATGCGTATTCCGAAATGATTGAGGCGTTCGAAAATAGGGCAATTGATATTCTTGTAGGAACGCAGATGATTACTAAAGGTCTTGATTTCGAGAATGTTGGAATGGTTGGCATTGTTGGGGCTGATAGCTTGCTTCGGTTTCCCGATTTCCGTGCATTTGAACGGGCCTTTCAGTTGATGGTGCAAGTGGCGGGGCGTGCCGGACGGAGTGAATCGCAAGGACACGTATATATCCAGACGTTCCAACCGTCGCATCCAATTTTGCAGTTTGTTAAGGAAAATGATTACCATTCCCTGCTGGATAGCCAAATGGTTGAACGACGGAATTTTTGGTATCCTCCGTTTACCCGTCTAATTAAAGTGTCGGTCAAGAATCGAGATGTGGAAAAAGTGAAAGAGGCTGCGAAAATTCTTGCTTCGGACTTTAGAAAAATAGCTGGAATTATGGTCCTTGGCCCTGAATTTCCGCCTATACCGAGAATTCAATTGCTCTATGCCCAAGAGATTCTTTTGAAGGTTCCACGAAATATGAACTTCTCAACTGTTAGAAATTCTGTTCGTCGGTCGATGGATGCGGTAGTTGGGTTGGAAGAATACAAATCAACCACATTCTCAATAAATGTTGATCCATATTAAATCTATGAAACATTATATACATCTATACATCCGCTATTTGTTGTTCTGGCTACTATTCTTTGAATTTAGCCGAATATTCTTTTTGGTTTATAATTACGCATTTACGGCAACAATACCATTTCCGGTGGTCTTGCAAACGTTTGTGTCTGGATTTCAGCACGATATGTCAATGGTTGGCTATGCGGCTGCATGTGCTTCATTATTTATAATCATCTCGATTTTTTGTAGAAATCAACGGGTTACAAAGGGAATGTTTACCATGTTTACTCTCGTGCTGTTGATTCCGTTTTCAATTCTTACGGTTTCGGATGCGGAATTGTACCGTAATTGGGGATATAGAACAGAATGCTCTGTGTTGCAGTATCTTACAATGCCTAAGGAAGCGCTTGGCTCGATCCCATTGTGGCATCTTTGTGCGTTGTTGATAGCAGTTTGTGGCATAATTGCATTGTTTTATTTTTTGTATAAAAAATATATTGTATCGTGCATTTCAAGTTTGCCGTCAATCAACCGTGGATATGCGGGAGTATGGCTTGCGGTGATAGCATTGTGTATTATTCCTATTCGTGGTGGTCTTGGAGTGGCTACTTTACGCTCGGGTTCCGTGTATTTTTCGTCGTTGCCGTTTGCCAATCATGCGGCAATCAACGATCATTGGCATTTCCTGTATTCGTTTGTGTATAGTAAAAAAGAGGTCGCCGACGTGTTTATGGAACAAAATGAATGCGATTCTATTTGTGATTCGCTGTTGCATTCCGAAAAACGTAGTCCTATACGTTTGATTACCGCCGAGCGTCCGAATGTGTTGTTGTTTATATTGGAAAGTTTCACGGCTCCGCAAATTGGCTGTCTTGGTGGGGTGGAGGGCATTACCCCTAATATTGATTCCATAGCGAAACATGGTGTTTTGTTCGCTAATTGTTACGGAAATGGCACCAAAAGTGAGATGGGAATCGCTTCGATTTTAAGCGGATATCCTGCACAGCCAACCACTGCTATTGTAAAATACACTGAAAAGGCCGAAAAGTTGCCCTATCTGAGCAGAATATTTGATTCGTTGGGCTATCATTTGTCGCTGTACCATGGGGGAGACATTCATTTCGCCAATCTGAACTCGTATTTCTATAATGGAAAATTTGAAAAATGTATTACGATTGATGATTTTGAAAAAAACGACGGCAATGCGAAGTGGGGAGCCTACGATCATGTGGTTTTCAATCGGTTGCTGAATGATTTGCGTTCGGAAACGGAACCGTTTTTCTCGGTGTGTTATACTTTGAGCAGCCACGAACCATTTGATGTCCCGATGAAAAGTAGTTGGTATGCGTCAACGTATTATTCTCGTTTTCTTAACTCGTTGTATTACAGCGATGAATGTATTGGCGATTTTATGAAAGCGGCTCGAAACGAACCATGGTGGAATAATACCGTTGTTATTTTTATATCGGATCATGGTTCACGAATAACGGAAACGGCGGAAATTGTTTCCACGGTCGATAAATTCCATATTCCAATGATTTGGACAGGTGGCGCAGTTGCAAAAGATACGGTTATTTCTGATTTCGTGGCACAGTGCGATTTACCGATGATGTTGTGCAATCAGTTGAATGTCAATTCCGAACAATTCTATTTCAGTAAGGATATTCTACGTGGCGACAATTCGTTTGCGTTCTATGCATTCAATAACGGATTTGGCTATTTGCGTGGCGACCAATTCTTTTCGTGGGATAATGAAAGTTCGGAGATAATCGATAGGACAGAACAACTCGATGATACAACATTGGCGCAAGGAAAAGCATATTTGCAAAAGGTCACGACAGATTTTTGTAATAAATAACAGCTGACTTTTCTTGTCGTTCACACGAATAAATGTATCTTTGACAATCATTTTGAATGAAATATGAAAAAAATAGCAATTTTGTTGTCGGTTTTGGTATGGCTTACGTCGTGTACCGATGATTTTTTAGATAAGGAACCAACAAACTATGCATCGCAGGAAGCGCTTATATCAACGGCGCAGGGCGTTACTTCAGCATTGATAGGTTGTTACAACGATTTTCAGAGTTATACATATTACGGACGAAACTTTGTTTTGATTGGCGATGTGTATGCCGATAATGCAAAATTGTCTGCCCAAAATACAGGAAATTTTGCATCGTTCTATAATTATGCGGTAACTGCCGACGATTCTGATTTGAAGGAATTTTGGTCAACTGCATATCGTATTATCGGCAATGCTGACAATATAATTGCCGCTTGTTCCGATTCCACGCGAACCGATTTGAATGAAACAATTTACGGTGAAGCTTTGGCGGTACGAAGTCTGGCGTACTTTGATTTGGTTCGTATGTTTGGTCAGAAATATTCCTACAACAACGAAGGTATTCCTGTAGCAAATGACACGGTTCCATACCCGGCACGGACGACGGTGAAGAATGTTTACTCAATGATTATCAAAGATTTGCTGAAGGCCAAGACGTTGTTGGAACGTGCGGAAGTTACACCGTTCAGATTCAATAAATATAGCGTGGAGGCATTGTTGGTGCTTGTGTATAAAACAAACGAACAATATACCAAAGCAGTGGAACAAGCTGAGGAATTGCTTGCCGAAGGCCCGTATTCATTGTTGACGGCAGACAATTATATTGACAGTTGGAAACAGGAGTCATCAACCGAGAGCATTTTCTCCATTGCTATGTCGTCAACCGACAATGCGGGAACCAACAGTATCGGACACATGCTGTCGCCGGATGGCTACGGCGGTTTGATTCCGAGCGATGATTTGTTGAAATTATATTCCGAAAGTGATATTCGTACGCAGTTCTTCAATGTCCGTTCCGAAACGTTCTTCAATAAATATCCAGGACGGGGCGGTATGGGTGTTGACAATGTTCCGGTAATCCGTCTTTCCGAAATCTATTTTGTTTTGGCGGAATGCTACATTTTGATGGGTAAAACCGACAAAACCCTTGAGATAATGGAGACATTGACAAAACGTGTTGATCCATCGGCAACAATGGGTAGTTTGTCGTCAACCGAAGAACTGATTTTGAAAATCCACGAGGAATATCGGAAAGAATTTGCATTTGAAGGAAAACGTTTCTTTCAAATCAAACGTTGGATATGGGACAATCCAAAAATTCTTGGCTATGCGTTCAAATGTCCAATTGTTAGAACCGACTGTAATTCAAATATTTGTGAGGTTGAAAATCCAAGCTATATGTTCGCTTTTCCAATCCCTACTGCCGAATTGAATGCAAATCAGAATCTTAAACAAAATCAAGGGTACTAATGAGAAAAATTGCTGTATATCTGTTTTGTGTAATATGTTTGTTCTCTTGTAAAAAGAATGAGTATTTGGACGCATCGGTTGACGAACCGATGGTTGAATTCTCATCGTTGTCAATCAACGAAACAATACCATTTGTGGCTGGTAACGAATATAATATAGCGGTTCCTATTCAGATTTTTGGCGGAAATTCCACCGCTTCTATTTCTGTGAAGGTGGAATCGGATTTGAGCGCGGAAGCTTACACAGTGCCGAGTTCAGTTCAGTTGAAAGGCTCGAGTCTGGATACTGTTTTTGTGAAGATAAAAACGGGAAAACTACAAAAAGGAAAACCGTATAGCATGAAACTTACGATTTCTTCGTCAGCTGTGAGTGTTTCCAAAAACTATGAATCGTGTACGGTTGTGTTTTCGCAGCAGGCGTTCATGGATTTCTTTACAGGAATGTATGTCTGCTATGAATCGTCAACAGGTTCGACCTACGATGTTGAGTTTGTGAAAATGAACGAAACAACGGTGAAAAATATGAACTTCTACGATTTCCCGCTGGCAGGTCAATATGTACCGTATGTTTTCACGCAAGACGACTCAAAATCGATAGAAATTCCCGAAGGAACGGAATGGACGGATAATCTGGGCAATAAATACCTTGTGTCGGGAACAGGTACGTACGAATTGAATGGTAATTTCTCCGTTGATTTCACTATGCAGGATGCCGCAACCGAAGCGGTATATTTGACGGGAAAACATTCGTTCCGAAAAAAATAATTTCATTGTGACTTGCGATGGATACCATTTCGAGGGAACAACGAAGTCGCACGATGAGCCGCATTCGGAGCAAAAACACTAAGCCTGAATTGTTGGTTCGACGATTCTTGTACGCAAATGGATTCCGGTATCGGGTGAACGTGCGTACATTGCCAGGTTCCCCTGATATTGTGTTGAAGAAATTCCGTACTGTAATTTTTATTCATGGTTGTTTTTGGCATAGCCATAGTTGTCAGCAAGGGCGTCTGCCTCAAACAAATGTTGATTTCTGGACTCGGAAACTCACCCGTAACAAGGAGCGCGATAGCGATGTCCGTGAGAAATTGCGTCAGCTTGGTTGGAAAACAATGATAGTTTGGGAATGTCAGTTGAAACCAGCGGTTCGCCAACAAACGTTGCAAGAGGTTGTGTATCTGCTTAATAAGGCAAATCTCGAAAATTTACATAAACGGTATCAGTTGCCTGAAGAAACTATTCGTATTGCAGCCGAAGAGCCTCCGAAATATGGGAAATAATGTATCTTTGCGTCCGAAATGAGAATATATCATTCCATACAAGAATTTTCGGCAACGAATCCTATTGTGACAATCGGGATGTTCGATGGTGTCCATGCCGGACATCGTGCGATTCTTCGCCAAATGGAACAATCCAAGCAACAACTTGGTGGAGAGACCGTTTTGCTTACGTTTTGGCCTCATCCTCGGGTGTATTTCGGTAAAACCGAAAATTTCAGATTGTTGACAATGATTGACGAGAAAATGGAACTACTTGCTGATGCAGGTTTGGATGTTTGTTTGATTCTTCCTTTTTCGTCGGAATTTGCGCAACTCTCTCCTGATGAGTACATTATAAATATTTTGCATAAAGGAATTGGTGCAAAGAAAATCGTGATAGGATACGACCATAAATATGGAAAACAGGGGCTGGGAACTTTTTCTCTGATGCAGGATTATGGAAAAAAACTTGGCTTTGAAGTTGAACAAGTTCAGGCGTATTCCGTTGAATCAAAAACTGTTAGTTCCACAAAAGTTAGAAATTGTTTGATGGCTGGTGATGTGGAAACCGCCAATCAATATTTGTCGTACAACTATTTTGTTCAAGGTAGTGTTGTTCCTGGGCATCAGATTGGACGGACAATTGGTTTCCCTACGGCAAATCTTCGTGTAGATGATTTCAAGGAAATCCCAGCTTCGGGTGTGTATGCAGGCTATGCGGAAGTGGCTGGAATACGATACAACGCGGTTGTGAATATTGGAAACAATCCAACCGTGCAGACGTCAGATGAATCGTCTGTTGAGGTTCACTTGATTGATTTTCAAGGTGATATATACCAATCAAACGTCCGATTGAGTTTTGTGAAACGTCTTCGCGACGAACAATGTTTTGGCAATCTTGATGAGTTGAAACATGCCATCGCACACGATGTGGAGATGGCAAGACAGAGTTTGTAAATTAGTACTCGTTCCAGCTCTTGATTTCCAATTCGTCCATCGAAAGGTTGCAGAATGCTGTGATAAAGGCATTTGCGAGGCGGGCATTCGTCAACAACGGAATGTTGTAGTCGATAGCGCCACGGCGAATGGAATAATCGTTGTCCAACTCTGATTTGCTGTGGTTTTTCGGAACATTGATAACCAAATCGAAATGTTTTTGTCTGATGAAATCCATCACATTCGGTTGCAAATTCTCGTCTGGCCAGTGCATTGTGGTCGCTTCCACACCATGTTCACGCAAAAATTCCACAGTACCTTTCGTTCCGTACAACGAATATCCTTTTTTCACAAGCAGACGGCATGGCTCCAGCAGTTCCAATTTACTCTTGGTAGGTCCCGTACTTAGGAATATGTTCTGTTTCGGAATGGTGTAACCAACCGAAAGCATTGATTTTAGAATAGCCTCATAGAAATTGTCGCCAATACAACCAACTTCACCCGTTGACGACATATCAACGCCCAAAACAGGGTCAGCCTTAGCCAAACGGGCAAAACTGAACTGTGGCGCCTTGATACCAACGTAGTCAAGGTCGAAGAGCGATTTGTCGAACTTGGTGACTTTGCCGCCGAGCATAACTTGAGTGGCTTGTTCTATAAAATTGGTCTTCAATACTTTAGACACAAACGGAAAACTTCGGGAAGCACGAAGGTTACATTCTATAACCTTAATATCGTTGTCCTTCGCCAAAAATTGAATGTTGAACGGACCCGAAATCTCCAGACTCTTGGCTATGGCACGGCTGATTTTCTTAATACGACGAACCGTTTCCAAATACAATTTTTGTGGCGGGAACGTCATTGTGGCATCGCCAGAGTGTACGCCGGCAAATTCCACGTGTTCGGAAATTGCGTAACTCAACACCTCGCCATTTTGTGCAACAGCATCAATCTCAATTTCTTTCGCTTGCTCAATAAATTGCGTTACAACAACAGGATGTTGTTTCGACACTTTCGTCGCCAACGTGAGAAAATGTTCCATTTCCTCCTTGTTCGAAACCACGTTCATTGCTGCGCCCGAAAGCACGTAAGACGGACGAATCAAAACAGGGAAGCCTACCTCGTCAACAAATTCAAAAATATCGTCCATGCTTGTCAATTCTCGCCAGCGAGGTTGGTCTATGCCAAGTTCGTCGCACATTTCGGAGAATTTATGACGGTCTTCGGCACGGTCAATATTGACAGGCGATGTTCCCAAAATCGGTACATTCTGGTGATACAAACGCATAGCCAAGTTATTTGGAATTTGACCGCCAGTAGAGATGACCAATCCATGTGGCGCTTCCAAATCGCAGATGTCGAGCACGCGTTCAAGCGTAAGTTCGTCGAAATACAGGCGGTCGCACGAATCGTAGTCGGTTGAGACCGTTTCGGGGTTATAGTTTATCATTACAGAGCGATAGCCCTCTTTCTTGATGGTATTCAAGGCATTGATGCCGCACCAGTCGAATTCAACCGACGAACCGATGCGGTAAGCACCCGAGCCAAGCACTATCACCGATTTCTTGTCACCTTGGAATGCAATGTCGTGAGTTTCACCCGAATAGGTAAGATATAGATAATTCGTTTGTGCAGGATATTCTGCGGCAAGCGTGTCGATTTGCTTTACTACAGGGACAATTCCGTGCGATTTACGGAATTTACGCACAGCGTCGATATTGTCTTCCATAGCGTTGTCGCTTGAGTTGAGGACAAGACGGGCAATCTGGAAATCGGAGAAACCACGGATTTTCGCCTCACGAAGCAAGTCAACGGGAACGTTTTGCAACGTATCGTATTGTGATAGTTTTGTTTGAATGGCAGCAATGTTCTTCAACTTTTCGAGGAACCATTTGTCAATCTTGGTCAGTTCGTGGATTTTGTCAACCGAATAGCCTTTTGTCAACGCGATGTTGATGGCAAAAATACGCATGTCCGTCGGTTTTTGCAGTTCGTGGTCAAGGTCGTCGAATGCAATGTCGTGGTTTGCCACAAAACCATGCATTCCTTGACCAATCATACGCAAACCTTTCTGAATAACCTCCTCGAACGTGCGGCCAATCGCCATAATTTCGCCCACCGATTTCATCGACGAACCGATTTCCTTCGACACGCCGGCGAATTTTCCCAAATCCCAGCGAGGGATTTTGCACACAATATAATCAAGAGCAGGTTCGAAAAACGCGCTCGTTGTTTTTGTTACAGAGTTTTTAAGTTCGAAAAGACCATAGCCTAATCCGAGTTTTGCTGCCACGAACGCAAGCGGATAACCCGTTGCTTTCGATGCCAATGCCGAAGAACGGCTCAAACGGGCATTCACCTCAATCACACGATAATCTTCGGAATTAGGGTCAAGGGCGTACTGCACGTTACATTCGCCCACAATTCCTATATGACGAACAATCTTGATTGCAAGTTCACGCAATTTGTGGTATTCCGTATTGGAAAGCGTCTGCGACGGAGCAACCACAATACTTTCGCCTGTGTGGATTCCCAGCGGGTCGAAGTTTTCCATATTACAAACCGTAATACAGTTGTCGTAACAGTCGCGGACAACTTCGTATTCAACTTCCTTCCATCCTTTAAGTGATTCTTCCACAAGTACTTGCGAAGAATATGCAAAAGCCGTTTCACATAACTTTTTCAATTCATCTACATTGGAACAGAAACCACTTCCAAGTCCGCCCAATGCGTATGCGGCACGAACAATCACGGGAAATCCGAGTTTTTCAACGGCTTTCACTGCCTCTTCAACCGATTCCACTGCTTCGCTTCGAGCAGTTTTAACATTGATATCGTTCAATTTCTGAATGAACAAATCTCGGTCTTCGGTGTTTTTAATGGCTTGAACGGGAGTACCCAAAACTTGTACGCCGTATTTTTCAAACACACCATTGTCGTACAACGCTGTTCCACAGTTCAATGCGGTTTGTCCGCCAAAAGCCAGCAAAATACCCTGCGGACGTTCCTTTTGAATGACACGTTCCACAAATTCTGGCGTTACGGGCAAGAAATAAATTTTGTCGGCAATGCCTTCCGACGTTTGTACGGTGGCGATATTCGGATTGATAAGAATGGTCTCGATTCCTTCCTCACGCAATGCTTTCAAGGCTTGCGAGCCAGAATAGTCGAACTCGCCGGCTTCACCGATTTTTAACGCTCCAGAACCTAAAACTATAACTTTTTGTATATCGTTTTTCATAATGTGGATTATTTGTTGTGTTTATGTTGTTCGACTACAGCGATGAATTTCTCAAATAGGAAGCGGGTGTCAGTCGGACCGCCGTTTGCTTCGGGGTGGAACTGCGTTGCGAATATAGGTTTTGACTTATGTCTGATTCCTTCGCAAGTGCCGTCGTTCAAATTCAGAAAATATGGTTCCCAGTCGTTTGTCAGCTTTGAATGGTCAACGGCAAAACCATGATTTTGCGAGGTTATGTAACACTTGTTTGTGCAAAATTCCTGTACGGGTTGGTTGTGGCTTCGGTGTCCGTATTTCAATTTATATGTCGTCGCTCCCGAAGCAATTCCGAGCAACTGGCTTCCCAGACAAATGCCGAAAATCGGTTTGTCACCGTTTATTGCAGTCTTTATGTGAGCAATGGTTTCCTCGCACAGCGACGGGTCGCCGGGACCGTTCGATATAAACAAACCATCGTATTCGTCGTGAGTGAAATCGTAGTTCCACGGCACGCGAATTACCGTCGTGTCGTATTTGAGCAAACTACGGATAATGTTGGCTTTCACGCCGCAGTCAACAAGCATAATCTTATTTTTCCCTGTGCCGTACACTTGTTTTTCCTTTATGCTCACTTGGTCAACAAGATTGTCCTTATTTGGATCGTACCACGCCACATCTTCGTCATTGATTACAATTTTTCCCAACATACAGCCCGATTCGCGCAAAACTTTTGTCAACTCACGCGTGTCGATTCCGTAAATGCCAGGAATTTGATTTTCCTCAAGCCATTGAGCCAAACTTTTCTCGGCGTTCCAGTGGCTATGTTCAAACGAATAATCGGAAACGACCAAGGCGGCAATCTGAATGCCGTCGCTTTCGAACGTCGTGGGCAAACCATTTTCACTCAAATGATTCGGAACACCGTAGTTTCCAATCAAAGGGTAGGTTGAAACCAAAATCTGACCTTTGTATGACGGGTCGGTCAAACTTTCGGGATACCCCGTCATTGCCGTATTAAACACCACTTCGCCAGCAGTCGATTTCGGGAAACCGAACGATTTTCCAACGAACTCCATTCCGTTTTCCAATACTATCTTCGCTTGTAATGACATATCTTTATTTTTAATTCTTCTTTATTCAATAGTTTTCTCGCTTCGCTCGAAATGACGAGCTCGTTTTGAACGCAAAGTTACTTTAATGCGCGTAAATCATCGTTTCCTTCAACGAAATTTATGAACGCGTTGTTTACTAATTTGTTTCCGCCCGGCGTGGGATAATTTCCCGTAAAATACCAGTCGCCCGAATAGCCCTTGCACGCATCGTGAAGCCCGTTGGTCTTCTGATAAACGATGCTGATTTTCGTCGTCACGTAACTTGGCGTGAGTAATTCGGCTATCTTGTCGGAAATTTGCTCGTCGGTGAACGGTTTGTAAATGTCTTTCACATAATTCACAATTTGTTCCTTCGGCAAATTCTGCTGTTTTTTCGCCTTTTCGTAGGTTTCCTGAATGACAGACTGCATATTTTTCTCCTGAAGCAGTGCAATTGCTGCCTTGAACGCAATAAATTCGCCCATGCGCGACATATCGATGCCGTAGCAGTCGGGGTAGCGGATTTGCGGCGACGACGACACAATCACAATCTTTTTCGGGTGCAGACGGTCAAGCATACGGATAATGCTCTGTTTGAGCGTTGTTCCGCGAACAATGCTGTCGTCAATCACCACAAGATTGTCCTTGTAGGGCACAAGACTGCCGTATGTCACGTCGTACACGTGCGTTGCCAAATCGTTGCGCGTGTTGCTTTCCGAGATGAACGTGCGCAGTTTTATGTCTTTTATCGCCACTTTCTCAAACCGAATGCGACGGGAAAGAATGCGATGCAGTTCCTCCGACGAAATTTTGTTGCCTTTGCGGATGATTTCCTGTTCTTTGAGCGTGTTCAAATACTTTTCAAATCCTTCCAACATACCGTAGAATGCGACTTCAGCGGTATTGGGAATGAACGAGAACACGGTATTGTCAATATCGTTATCTACGGCTTTGAGAACGGCAGGGACAAGGTTTTCGCCCAATTTCTTGCGTTCCTTGTAAATGTCGGAATCGCTACCACGCGAGAAATAAATCCGTTCGAACGAGCACGCCTGTTTTTTCTTCGGACGGACAATCTGCGAAGTCTCAATTGACGCATCCTGCTTTACAATGATGGCCTCGCCCGGATTCACCTCGTGTACGGAACTTGATTCCACGTTCATAACCGTCTGGATGACAGGTCGTTCCGAAGCGACTACCACGATTTCGTCGTCAACATAATAATATGCAGGCCGGATTCCCCATGGGTCACGAACTACAAACGTTTCGCCGCTGCCCGTAAGTCCGCAGATGACGAAACCGCCGTCCCAATGTTTTACAGTTGACTTTAATACGTTATCAATTTTTATATTTGTTTCTATTTCTTCATTGATTTCCAGTCCGTTCTTATTTTTCTTGTTAATGGACTGATATACCCGTTCCACCTCTCTATCAAGTCGGTGACCGAGTTGTTCGAGCAAGATGAATGTGTCGGCGTAGCGGCGAGGATGTTGCCCCGATTGGTACATCATTTCAAACACCTCGTCAACATTGGTGAAATTGAAGTTTCCGCACACCGCCAAATTTTTCGATTTCCAGTTGCTTCGACGCATAAACGGATGGACGTATGAGATGCCCGACCGTCCTGTGGTGCTGTAGCGCAGATGACCTATGTAGGAATTTCCAGCAAAAGGCAACGATTTTGCCGCAAACAGCGGGTCGTTCAATTGCAAGTCGGTAAGTTTCTCGTAGTTAGCATGGATTTGTGCAAACACCTCGGTAATGGCATTGGTTCCTTCGGCACGTTCACGAAACATAAACTCCTCGCCTGGATTCATGTTCTGTTTTACGCACGCCACGCCGGCACCTTCCTGCCCGCGATTGTGTTGTTTTTCCATCAGAAGATAGAGTTTATTCAGACCGTACATCCACGTTCCGTACTTCCGATGATAGTATTCCAAAGGCTTTCGAAGCCGTACCACTGCTATACCACATTCGTGTTTTATCGGTTCCATTCGTCCTACATTTTGACGATACAAAAATATACATTATTCAATTATATTTTTATACGAAAAACACGTAATTTCTTTTAGTTTTTAATTGATTTCGCAAAAATGGTTTTAAATTAAAAGGTGTTATTTGCAAAAAGAAGAATATCTAACTTGCTTTCGTTGAAATAGGTTTAGTTGTTAATTTAAAATTGTCTTCCCATTTTCGCTTCTTCTGGATTTGGGTGGACATCAAGCCTTTTGTAGGTCACATACTCACGCCATTCTACGTTGCCTTTACGTACTTCTTCGTGGTATATTTCCCTCATCTCGTCCAATTCCTCCTTACTATACTCTCCGTCAAGACTTTTTATGTATTCGTCAAAATTTAAATTTTTTTCGGTCATGGTATTTTTATTTTTCACATTCTTACCAAATTCAAAATATATTTCATATTGGCAGAGAATGTTTTCACATTGCAAATGTACGAAAAAAGCTATGAATTTGTTTTAAAATGATTCATAAAATAAGGTTGTTGGACTTGTAAAATTATGGTCTTTCAATGTTCTATGATGGTTCCACTCTACATATGAACATTAGGGGACATAGGGAATTGAGTTACAAACTCTTTTGTTTGATGGTGTGATGAAGTAACAGTAAAATTGCTTAAATAAATTTTTGGAAAATATTAGAAAATGCTAACTTTGTGCTGAATTAAGTAGCACTAATAAATATGGCAAATAAAAACACCAATCTGCATAAAGCAAAAAAAAAACGATTCGATGAGTTTTATACAACGTATGAAACAATTGAAGATGAGGTTTCTCATTATAGAGAACAATTCAATGGAAAAATAGTCCTTTGTAATTGTGATAATCCTTTTAAGTCAAACTTTTGTAAATTTTTTTTGAAAAATTTCAATAAATTAGGCTTAAAGCGGTTAATTTGTACTTCATACGAACCATCTGATACAATTCAGATAGATTTGTTTACGTCTATCTATGAATGTTCAAACCGCAAACACGGAAAAATCCTTGACATTACCGAAATAAAAAATGGAGAGTTGAATATCTCTGATGAATTTGTTGAAAATTATTTGCAGACATCTGGAGTTGTACGAGAATTAGAGGGTGATGGTGATTTTAAAAGCAAAGAGTGTGTTGAGAATTTAAAAATATGTGACATTGTTGTTACAAATCCGCCGTTTTCATTGTTTAATGATTTTGTATTAGAAATAAGAAAATATCAAAAGAATTTCCTTATTATTGGAAATCAAAATGCATTGACGTACAAAGACATATTCCCTTTGATACAAAATGGAGAAATTTGGACGGGGTATCAGTTTGGAGAAATGAAATTCCGTGTCCCTTCTGATTCAGAACCTCGTTCTACAAGATATTGGGTTGATGAAACAGGACAAAAGTGGCGTAGTCTTGGTAATGCTATGTGGCTTACAAATCTTGACAATGAAAGGCGACATGAAACATTGAAGTTAATAAAAAGTTTTAATCCAGAGATTCATGTTAAATACGACAACTATGATGCTATACATATACGCAATATTACTGAGATCCCGTTTGATTATCAGGGAATTATGGGAGTGCCTATTACGATTATAAACCGATATAATTCTGAACAATTTGAGATAATAGGAGAAGCAAATCACGGTTCTGACAGCAAATACGATATATTTAAGCCTATTATAAATGGCAAAGAACAATTCAAAAGAATTTTAATCAGGAACAAAACGATATGAATAACAACAAAGCTGATTATATAATTTTGGATTTATTCAGTGGCGCGGGCGGCTTTTCATACGGAATGGAAAAAAACGAGCATTTTATTACAAAAATAGCAACAGATTTTAATGAAAATGCTTTAAAGACATTTAAGTACAATATGCCAGAAACAGAAATTGTATTTGGTGATATAACAGCTTCAGATGTAAAAAAAATAATCATTGAAAAAAGTAAGGAATACAATGTAAATATGATAATTGGCGGACCTCCATGTCAAGGATTCTCTCTGAAAGGGAAAAAACTTGGGTTGGAGGATTCTAGAAATTATTTGTTCAGAGAGTTTTTTGCGATTGTGGAAGCTTTAAATCCTAATATCTTCATTATTGAAAATGTTAAGGCGTTATTATCTACTTCGGCAGGATGGTTTAAAAAACAGATATTGGAAAGAATTTCTGAACTTGGATATTATGTTGATTATGGTGTGCTGACTGCATCCGATTATGGTGTTCCTCAATCAAGACAAAGGACGGTTTTTATATGTTGTAAAACAAAGAAAATACATTTGCCGAAACCAACAGTTAAAGAAATTGTTACTGTAAGAGATGCTATTTCAGATTTGGCGTATCTAAATTCAGGAGAAGGAGATGTGGAACAAACCTATACAACACCAATATCGTCTGAATATCAAAATGTGATGCGCAAAGATTCAAAAAAACTATATAATCATAAATCCTCAAATCATGCACCAATAGCCATAAAAAAACTGGAAATGATACCGCCAGAATGTGGAAAAGAACATTTGCCGAAAGAACTTGTTGGGAAACAAAAGTTTTCAGGAACATGGGGACGATTAAAATGGGATTCTGTATCACCTACAATAGATACACGTTTTGATGCTTGCTCAAATGGGACGAATAATCATCCATTTCTGAATCGTGCAATAACGCCACGTGAGGCGGCACGATTGCAATCATTTGCTGATAAATTTGTGTTTTTAGGACCAAAGGTTTCTATAAGACAGCAAATTGGGAATGCCGTTCCTCCCCTGATGGCAAAAGCAATAGCAGATTCAATAATTAACGAAATATAAAAATATGAACACAGAAATGGCATATTTGCTTGGAATGATTCTCGGAAATGGAGAAATCCAGCGTGGCACAACAGAAACAATGGTTACAATTGATATTCCTCATAAAAACTTGTATACAGATGATATGAAGGATGTAACTGTGTATGTAAAGGCAAGTTTGCTTGACATTCAAACTATATTGGAACCTTTGCTTGGTCAACATCTAACTCCAACTCAATCACAAACATCAACAAAAATCACATTTACAAAACCAAACAACGAATACGTTATGCGTGAAATACTTCGTTTGATTGGTTCTGGTGTTCATCATTCGACAATGAAAATGAATGAAGAATTGTTTTCAATGACAACGGATGAAAAAAAGTCTTTATTGCGTGGAATTGCTGACGTTACTGGTTATATTAGAAAAAGCAATATCGCTTTTGGACAGGACGGGGCACATCGTGTTTATATCGAAATACCTGGAAATTGGTCCATGGTGATAGATATAGCAAATATGCTCAAATCAGTTGATATTCCTGTTCAAACAATAGATTTCGGACATCCAAATTTTAGGGATGGTGATTTGAAAAAATACAATGAAGGGAAAAAGTATTTTTGGAAGAAAGAACATCAAGTAAAAATCTTTGCAAATGAATTTCTTCCAATTGGCTTTAACATTAAACACAAGCAAGATGCATTAGAAAAATATGCCGATGAACTTCTTGAATTTATTGACCCTGAAAAAACTCATAAATTCTATTGGGAAAAAACAATAAGGAAAAAACAAAGACCCATTCACCCCTGTGAAAATGACGATGCACTGCCTATAGAAATTAGAGGAAGGCATTTTGAAACTTGGACAGATTTAGCAAAAATTTTAGGATATGGCGAATAACGTTAGAAAAGAGGTCGAACTTTATGAACCTATGAGAATGTGGCTTCATAAATACTTGGAAGACAAATATAAAGGTTGGAAAGTAACTACATTTGATTCTCACGCAAGAACTCTTGATTCCTTCCTTGAAGAAAATGGTGTAATTTCGCATTACCCTCAATCTGTCGGACTTGATATTCAAATTGATGTTTTGGGATTGTTGGAAAAAGGCACGAAAACAAGTATAGTATTCATTGAGGCAAAGAAGACTTCTTTGAATCTTCACGATTTAGGTCAACTGTGGGCTTATTGTAAATTGTGTGACCCTCTTGAAGCATTTCTCCTTTCATCAAAAGATGTGGGTAGTTTGGATAAAATTATGAACAATTTGAATAGGACAGATTTGCTTGACTTTGGAGAAGGACGGACAGTCAAAAAAATGCAGATTGGTAAATGGGATACAACGAAAAATTCAATAGATTACAAAACATTAGTCCCCAAATTATAAAAAAGTCTTTTCGGTCGTGTCATAAAAATGTTTGAAACGAGTGATGTATCTTCGCTCGTTAGTTTCCTAAAATCTATTTTCAAATATGAAAAGATTTAGTGGGCAGACAAAGAAATCTATTACCATATTGGTCTCTGGCTGGTATTGGTTAGTGTTCGGAATGTGGTATTAGGCACGAAGCGACGTATTCTCCTCCCTTCTACAAAATCTGTTCACTATGATTTTTGGTGTCAACTTTGCCGATGGCGTCGATTATAATGCCGTTCTCATCAATAACATAGGTGGTGCGAAGCGTGCCTTCGGTTGTTTTGCCGTACATTTTCTTTTCGCCCCATGCTTCGTATGCTTTCAAAATAGTGAGGTCGGTATCGGCAATAAGATGGAACGGTAGGTCGTATTTTGCTATAAAACGCTTATGCGAGGCACTACTGTCGCGGCTTACGCCAAGCACCTCGTAACCCAATGCGAGAAAACGGTGGTAGTTGTCGCGCAAATCACACGCTTCGGCGGTACAGCCCGGAGTACTATCCTTGGGATAAAAATAAAGCACTAATTTTTTGCCAGCAAAATCGCTGAGTTTCACCAAGTTTCCATTCTCATCGTTGCCCTCGAAATACGGAGCTTTTGTTCCTTTTGTCAACATACTGTTTCAAATTATTGTGGTAAAGGTAACGTTTTTGTGATTAACATTTCAAATATATGAAAACATTATAGTTCTATCGTCTGCGCCAATTTCTCAATGTTAAGACTTCGTGCCGACGCATCGACAATTTCCTTGTAAACGCCTCCTTGTTTATACACCTCGTCGGGATTGCCGCTTTGTTCCACGCGACCTTCTTTCAGCGCATAGATCTGGTCGCTGTCGATGATTTGCGAAATGGAATGCGAGATGATGATTACCGTGCGGTTTTTCTTCATATCGTCGATAGCTGTCTTGATTTGTTCCGTAGCAACTGCATCGAGCGAAGCGGTAGGTTCGTCAAGGAAAATTATCGGCGGATTTTTCAAAAACATACGGGCTATGGCTATTCGCTGCTGCTGCCCACCAGAAAGCTCCGTTGCCGAAGTTTCAAATTTGCGTGGCAACTCCATAATCTGGTCATAAACATACGCCTTTTTCGCTGCTTCCAGTACTTCCTCGTGAGTTGCATCGGGACGACCATAACGAATATTTTCCTCTATGCTCCCTTCAAAAATGTGATTTTTCTGCAAAACCAAACCAATATGTTCTCTGAGATATTGCGTGTCGTATTCTTTTAAATCAACGCCATCAAGTTTTATGCTTCCGCAATCGGGTTCGTAGAATTTATCCAAAAGGTTGATGATAGTTGATTTTCCCGCTCCACTCAACCCGACGAATGCGGTAATTTTGCCACTTTCTATTTTCATTGAAATATCGTGTAACGCCTTTGTGCCATTGGGATAAGTGAAATCCACATGCGAAACTTCTATGTTGCCTTGGATGGTTTCTGGGCGGTACGTTCCGCTTGTCTCCACCTCGGAATCGGCATTGAGAATGTCGAAGAAACTCTCGGCATAGACAAGGGCATCGTTCATATCGTCGAAAATTCGTTGTAACTGACTAATCGGAGCCGTGACGTTTGCAAACAACATCACGTGATACATGATTTTTCCGATTGTCATTCCCGGATAGTCAATCAGCACAAGATAGGCCGTAAGAATAATGATAAGAACCGTTCCCAACTGGCGGACGAACGTTTTCAGCGCATCGTAATAAAACGACGTCCGACGGACGTTCATCTGATTGTCGTAAAACTCACTTTGAATCTTGCCATGTTTCTCATTTTCAATGTTTTCACGATTAAATGACTTTATCACATGAATGCTCTCAATGATGTTCATGATTCCGTGGCTCCGCTTCTCGTGCGACGTACGCATATTTCTCCGCCAGCCCTTTAGTTTCCGCGCCTGACGAATGGTTATGATAAAATACACGGGAACGATGGCAAGAGCCGTCAATCCGACATATACATTTGCCGAAAACATCAGAATCAATGCTATGATGGCACTCGTAAACAGCGGGAGCAAGTCGATGAAAAAATTCTGGACCGTCCTCGACAAATTCATCACACCCTGCGTTATTCTTGTCTGCAACATTCCCGCGGCATTCTCCTCATGCGAGAAAAAAGCGACACGAAATGTGAGTATTTTTTCAACCACAGCCAACGACATATCTTTCGAAACGCCGATACGCATTTTTTCGCCGAAGAAATTCTGCGCATACGTAACAAGTGCCGAAATCAACTCTTTCGACAATAGAATAATACTAATGACCGTCAGTATTTTTGCCGCCTTAGCCCACGTAAAGTCAACGGTACCAACCAATTGATTTATGGCATCAACAGTCTTGTCAAGGACAATTGCATTTACCTGTGCCAACAAAGAACCAATAAGCGTAAGGATAAGCGTGATGAGCACTATCCACCGATATGGACGGACAAAACCAGAGATGTTTTTAAACAACTGAATGAGATTCATTATATTAATACTTTGAACGCCATCGCAAGAATACAAACTTTTTGTTGGTTATTCAACACAAATGCGTAATTTTGACGCTCGAATTATTGAATCAAAAGAATATGAAAGAATCATTACTGCTTGGAGCAGAAGCTGTAGCTCTTGGAGCTATAGACGCAGGAATTTCGGGCGTGTACGCATATCCTGGAACTCCTTCGACTGAAATAACAGAATTTATTCAAAAATCGAAAGACGCACGTGAGAAAAATATCCGTTCGAAATGGTGTTGCAACGAGAAAACTGCCTACGAAGCCGCTCTTGGTATGTCGTATGCGGGTAAACGTGCCATAATTTGTATGAAGCATGTGGGATTGAACGCTTGTGCCGATCCGTTTATGAACTCTGCAATTACAGGCGTAAACGGTGGTTTGGTGCTGGTTGTTGCCGACGATCCATCGCAACATTCTTCCCAAAACGAGCAGGATAGCCGCTACTATGGTAAATTTGCTTTGCTTCCGCTTTTGGAGCCTTCGAACCAGCAAGAAGCGTATGATTGCGTTCAGTTTGGTCTTGATTTTTCTGAGAAATTCAGACTTCCGGTGATTCTTCGTCTGACTACGCGTTTATCACATTCGCGTTCTATTATCTCGAAACGAAAATTCCATGAACAGAATGCTTTCAATCCTCAGGTTGAACGCCAACGTTGGGTTACTTTGCCAGCATATGCAAAGAAAATGTACAAGGCGTTGGTTGACTTGCAACCTGCATTGACGAAAGAATCAGAAAATTCTCCATTCCTGAAAATTGTTGAAGGAAACAGTAAAAAAGCGGTGATAGCATGCGGTTTGGCGTATAACTATGTTATGGAAATCCGTCAGGGCTACAATTTGGATTTTTCTGTTTTGAAAATTTCGCAATATCCGCTGCCAACCAAGCAAATTGCTGCATTCCTTGAAAAATATGATGATATTTTAATTGCCGAAGAGGGGTATCCTATTGTTGAAGAATATCTTCGCGGTTTTTCCGACAATAAAAAACTACGGGGAAAATTGGATGGTGCTCTCAACCGCACAGGCGAGTTGAATCCTGATTTTATGGCGACGGCTCTTGGTGTTGCACCACAGAAAACCGTATCGACTCCGGAACTTATGGTAGGCCGTCCGCCTGCACTTTGCAAAGGTTGTAGCCACCGTGACACCTATGAAGCGTTGAACACCGTGATGGCTGACTACAAGGAACGTCACGTATTCGGCGACATTGGTTGCTACACGCTTGGTGCGCTGAAACCATTCGAGGCCATTACGACAACACTCGATATGGGTGCCTCAATCACAATGGCGAAAGGTGCCGCTGATGCTGGTTTGCACCCGTCGGTTGCTATTATTGGCGATTCCACCTTCACACATTCTGGTATGCCTGGCTTGCTTGATGCAGTAAACGATAAATCGAAAATGGTTGTTATTATTTCCGATAACTCAACAACTGCTATGACTGGTGGACAGGATTCTGCGGGAACAAGCCGCCTACACCTTATTTGCGAGGGACTTGGAGTGGAGAAAGAACACATTCGTGTAATGGTTCCGTTAAAGGCTAATCTCGAAAAAAATATGCAGATTTTGAAAGAGGAAATCGAATACGACGGCGTTTCAGTGATTCTTGCCCAGCGAGAATGCGTTCAAACAGCAATCCGAAATAAAAAGAAACAACAAAAATCTTAATGCAACAAAAAGGCTGAATATCGTTGATGTTCAGCCTTTTTTGTGAAACATTGCCTGTTTTAGAGTTTTCGCCTGTTCAGTGAATCCTCAAACTGCTAAGAAAAATTATCATTAATATTTTTTGTTTCGTGTTAGCATAATTTCATATATTTGTGAAATAAATGTGCATTATGAAAAAATTATTGATATGTATAATCTCGTTAGTCCTGTTTACATCGTGTTACACAACATGGACAACGGTAGGAAATTATAAGCAACTGGAGCAACAAGGTTTAAAAACCTACCAATACGATAAATCCAAACAATACTACTTGTTTGGCGGATTGATTCCGTTGGGACATGCTCATGCCAATACACCGAATGAACCGTGCGAAATCAGGTCGAAATTTAAATTTGGCGATTTTTTGCTTACAACTATCACATGCGATATTTTCTGCTCGAGAACGGTGTATGTGTATGCTTTTGAAGGCGGCTCTGCATATCCGTTACAAGAACCGATGCCGTCCGCTCCAAAAGTAAAGGAATCTTCGGAACCGACAAACGATGTGGTTGTTGTTGACAAAAAGGCTGAACCTGAAAAGGTTGAGAAAAAATCGAAAAAACAAGATCCTCAGATAGAACAACCGATAGCGGCAGAATCAAGCCAAGAACCTGTGGTTCAAGAAGAAAAGAAGCAAGCAACCAAGACCACAAAGAAAGATAAAAAGGAGGAAACTCCGATTGTGGTTAACGATGCTCCGCAAAGTGAACCTGTTCAATCTGAGCCAGTACAACCGGTGTTAGTTCCTGCAAAAGAACCTCAAAGCACACCTATTGCTGAAGAACCGCTGAATCCTATTGTTGAGGAACCTATTGTGGTTGATGAACCAACAATGCCTGAGCCTCAGGTGGCAAGCAGTGCGGTCAATATAGAGAACGGTGCGGTTATCGCTCCATTTACCGTTGGCTCAAGTAAAAAGGTGTATTTCTCGAAAGGAAATTTGCAATATCAGGCAAGTAGCAAAACATGGAGATTTGCCGAACAGCAATATGATGCTATCGGTGCCGACAATACGAATATTTCAAGGTCAAACAGTGGCTGGATTGATTTGTTTGGTTGGGGCACAAGTGGTTGGTATAACCGAAATACATTCTATATGCCGTACGATACGGAATCGGCATCGGCAACGTATGGCTATGGATATGGTCCAACCGATGGACAAACCTACGAGTATAGCTTACGTGGCAAATTCGCTGAAGCCGACTGGGGGGTGGCAAATGTGATTTCGGAAGCTGGTGATTCTGCTGGAATGTGGCGTACACTTACCCGTGCGGAATGGGGATATATGTTGTTGAAACGTCCGAATGCGTCAAATTTGTATTCACTTGCTATAGTTAATGGAGTAAAAGGTCTTTTGATACTTCCTGATGATTGGACTTGCCCGGGCGGCATCAATTTTATTGCACGCACAAGTTTTGAATTGAACAACTACACTCTTGAACAGTGGAAGAAATTAGAAGCACATGGCGCGATATTCTTGCCATCTGCTGGTTGCCGTTATGGAACCACCGTCGGTAACGTGGGTACAACTGGTAGCTATTGGACAGCATCTGCTTCTGGAGGTGAAAATGCATGGTATTTTGTGTTCAACAAAGGAAAAATTGATATTGTTTCCGACTTCAGCCGTGCACTTGGACGCTCCGTGCGTTTGGTTCAGGATATACGGTAACAGCACGTACATAAAAACCTGTTGATTAGTTTTTTATAACTTAAAAAACGGTTTCGCTCTGCTTTCAAATATTTGATTAGTTTTGAAGAAAAATTGAAACTATGAGAAAGATTTTTGTTTTTGCACTGTGTGCCGCTGTTTTGAGTTCGTGTGTTTCTCAAAAAAAATATAACGAGTTGGCGAATAACTGCCAAACTACGAAAGATTCTTTATATAACGAGTTGGCGATTTGCAATTCCAATTTAAAGAAAACCACCGCATTGGAGGAACAATTGGAAAAGAATGTTGTTTCGCTTCGCGCTGATTCTCTTTCGAAAAAACGTCAGATTGAGAATCTTACATCGCAAAATGCTGAACTGAAACAACTTAATGCAAATCTTACCAACAAGCAATCGGCAATGATGAAACAACAGGCTGCCGAAAGTAAAAAAACGTTGGAAGAGTTGCAGATTGCACGCGAAAAACTACAAAATCGTGAAGACGAACTTGATTCCATTCAGTTGAGTTTGGAACAAGAACGCAGAAATCTCGACAAGATTCGTCGGGAACTTGGCATAAAAGACAATGAGATTTTGGCAAAAAATAAGCAAATCGCTGAAATGGAGGAGATTTTGCGTAAGAAAGACTCTGCTACTATTGCATTGCGCAACAAGATAGAAAAAGCATTGAACGGATTCGAAGGCCAAGGTTTGAACATAACCCATCGTGACGGTAAAATTTATTTGGTTCTCGATGAATCGCTTCTTTTCAGTGTAGGTAAAAGCGATGTTGCTCCGAAAGGGCAGGAGGTGTTGAAGAATTTGGCTACTGTTCTTGCTCAAAATCCCGACATCAACATTCAAATAGAAGGTCATACTGATAACACAGGCGGTACAAAAATCAATTGGGAATTGAGTACCAAACGTGCGTTGGCAATCTCTCAGATTCTGCTTGAAAATTCCAGCATAGACGGAAAACGAATCACTGTTTCAGGCCGTGGTCAATATTGCCCTGTTGACAATACCAACACTGCCGAAGGCCGTGCTAAAAACCGTCGTTCTGAGATTATCTTAACACCTGATCTACAGGAATTATACGATATATTGAATACGAAGGAATAGGGGATAGATATGCTATTCCTTCGTTACTCAAAAACACAACAATAGTCGTGTTACGGTATGTTTTTGCTTTTACTTAAACGATTTCAACCCTTCGAAATCAAGCGTCGCAAAATAATCGTTTACCGTTTCTGCACGGCGAATGAGTTTTACCGAACCGTCGGTACGAAGCAATAATTCTGCCGAGCGAAGTTTTCCGTTGTAATTGAATCCCATTGCATGACCATGTGCGCCTGCATCGTGAATGGCAAGAATGTCGCCAATCTCGATTTCTGGCAGATTGCGCTGGATGGCAAATTTGTCGTTGTTTTCGCAAAGCGAGCCAGTTACGTCGTACACGTGGTCGCATGGCTGATTTTCCTTGCCCAACACAGTAATGTGATGATATGCACCGTACATTCCCGGACGCATAAGATTGTTCATACTTGCATCGCAGCCAACATATTCGCGGAACGTGTGTTTCAAGTGACGAACTGTCGTTACCAAATATCCGTAAGGGCCGGTAATGAAACGTCCCGATTCCAGATACAGTTTCACAGGCGCAAGACCGTTCGGAACGAGAATGTTTTCGTATTCCTTGCGAATACCTTCGCTAATTTTGAAAACGTCGAGTTTCTTCTGCTCAGGACGATACGGAATGCCAAGACCACCACCAAGATTGATGAAGTCGAAGCGAATGCCTAACTGTTTGTGAATTTTTACGACAAGATTAAATAAAATTCGTGCTGTTTCGGCAAAATAATCCTCGTTCAACTCGTTGGAAGCCACCATGGTATGAATACCAAAGCGTTTCACGCCACGTTCCATCAACATTTTATAGCCGTCGAACAATTGGTTTTCCATAAAACCATATTTAGCTTCTTCGGGCGTTCCGATAATGGCATTTCCTGATTTCAAGTTTCCCGGATTATAACGGAACGAAACCAACTCGGGCAAGCCTGCAACTCTGTCTAAATAGTCAATATGGGTAATGTCGTCAAGATTGATGATTGCGCCCAGTTCCTTGCCTTTCTTGAACTCGTAGTCGCCTGTGTCGTTGGAGGTAAACATAATGTTTTCGCCAAGATTTCCAACTTGTTCCGAAATGAGCAATTCAGGATAGGAACTACAATCGCAGCCGAAACCATGCTGTGCTAAAAGTTTTATCAAATAAGGGTTTGGAGCCGCTTTTACTGCAAAATATTCGTGAAAACCTTCGTTCCATGCAAATGCCTTTTTTAGTTCTTCGGCATTTTCAATTATCGCCTTTTCGTCGTAGATATGGAACGGCGTAGGATATTGTTTTATGATTTCCTGAATTTGTTCTTTTGAGAACGGAACTGTTTTTGCCATCGTTTTTATTTTTTTTGCGTGGCAAAAATACGGATTCTCAATAGAAATCAACAATGATGGAGAAATTTATTTATAATGAACCTAACGGATTCTTTATCCATTCAATAGTAGGCGGTTTCAAAAATGTTTTTACTAATTGATTAATCTTGAATTTTAAGATTGCATTTTCTCCAAATTCAGGATAGGATTTCGCTACACATTCGGGATATTCGATTTTGATTATCTCAGTTTATTCAATATCTTTGCCACATCATGAAAAAAGAAAAAGCAACACCGTACCCATTGCGGACGGAGGATATTTGTAGTGTCGTTTGTGAGCCCACAACCGAGTATGGGAAACCTATTGTTTATCAAGGAACTACAATTGCTAATGCCCTGAAGGATTATTACGCATTTTCAACAAATCGTGAAAAGGTTGAAGTTTTGAAATGGATTATTGCACAGCCTGGATTTACAGAATTACAACGATTTTCTACGGCAGGAAACAAGATTTACACCTTATACACAAATCAATATGACGAAATATTGAAAACGGGCGAAGTACCAAACAATCTGCAAATAGCACAGAAATTTGTGGCAAACGGATATGATGTGTTTTTGCTCTCGAACCCCAAAGCAACCAAAAGTGCCGATTTCATTATTCGCAAGCGAAATTGCTTATATTATGTTGAAGGGAAGACATCAACGGGAGGGAGTTCTATAGAACATCGATTTGAAAAAGGGGCTACACAAGCTGACAGAATTGCAATTAACCTCACGGGTGCTCCTAAAATAAAACAGCTTGCCGAGAATATTAAAACTGCATTTTTTGAAAACCCCGAGTTAAGAATAATTTTTTTCTTTAAAGGTACATTTCTTATTGAAATAGACCGATATTTAGTTTATTCAAAAGATTTTTCTACAAAAATGTTCAAAGAGTTTAGCCGAAAGAAATAAAAAAAAGAGACTCGTTTGATTCTCTTTTTTGAACTTTCCCGCCGTAGCTAAAAGTTCTTCCGACTTAACGGCTTCTGCCCACGTGTTTCTAAACTTTCGTCTTCATTTTT
Organism: Bacteroidales bacterium; assembly: GCA_017552705.1. GTDB lineage: Bacteria > Bacteroidota > Bacteroidia > Bacteroidales > UBA1715 > UBA1715. The sequence continues at coordinate 3,124 of JAFZOY010000013.1, read as the reverse complement.
CACCTAGGACGTTGCAAATATACAACAATCTATTTCGGTTGTCAAGAATTTTCATATTACTTTTTCTCTTGGAAAATGGAGAGATTTTGGCTAAACGACTTGGAAGACAGGATATACAAACAATAAATTATTTGCCGATTTTGGAAAATATGAGTAATTTCGTCTTATGAAAAAACTCATTCTTTTCATATTATTATTAAACCTTGCTCTTACGTCTCTTGCACACAGGCAAAGAAGTGGAGTTTTGATGGTTGATGAATATGACAAATTGTACACAGTTCAGTTAGCGGTTGATACTACCGTTTCGATAGCGAAAGTATTTCCAAATTTTGAAACATATTTATACAAGGACCTTGCTCCAACTATCCATACGCCTCAAAAAGTAAGTTGCAGGTACACCGTGTTGTTTCTGTGGCACGCCGAATTTGCAATATCTATTTTAGTAAAGCCGTATAAAACGATTCCTATTAGTGACTTACCTAAATATGGGGAGACAAAGGACATATATTATCTCGCTTTTCATTGGCGCAATATGGATGTAGGAGATTGGGAAGATACTGATGTTATAGACGTTGTGGATGAAACACGTAGTCCAGCCATGTACGAAAGCAGTTGGGTTGATTATTTGTTTTCTTACGAATATTTAGGAATACGCAAAGGTGAAACCGTTCAACTCTATAAATATTATTGGATGCGGATATTCCGATGGTGCAAGTCTTGCGACGACAACTACGCACAATATAATTTCAACATCTACAAAAATATATGTGATTATTCTTTTTTAATACAGCATATACCCAATGAATCATTGATTCAAAGACAGATTTCAAACTCTTTGTTCGGTTATGGAAGTGATTTATTATATGGTCGCAAGGAAGTCCTTCCCATTGGTCTCTCTGAATTGAACAGACCTTTGGTGTATCCACATGGATTACCATGGAGTGAAAATGTCACCTACGACACAAAATATGTGATACGCAGGAAAGGAACGAATGAATATATAGTAAGTAACGGAGACAAGGAAAGTCCTGTTGAGTTTTATTACATACCACACGTTTTGTTTCTGCCCACCTCGTCGTTTAAGTATAGGATTACGTCAATAAACGGGAAGTCTAAACAAGAGTTTTTACGGACGTATAAGGATGACTTTAAACCATACCAATCCTCATCAGAAAAATATGAGTTCAAAGAGTATAAAGAAAATACAAAAAAAGAGATTCAAGATGAGTGGGGGGAACGGAAATGGCCATATCGTGAATTAGTTCCAAGAAGTCTTAAAGATAACAACTTAGGTTGGTGTTATAATACCCTCTATGATACAATTTATTACAATTTAGGAAGAAATAGTGCAAAAATAAAGGAGAACAATGTTGTTTCCGAATCAGTGTTCCAAATTTGTGTCTTGCCGACTACTCCTGTCTATGACAGCGTATGGAACAAACTTTTTCTCATAAAGTATTTAGTCTCCAAAAAAGGAAACGTGTATAATATTTCAATAGATACTGATACTACGGATGTCTGTAGTTCTTCGGCAAGCGAAGTCATAGAAGCAGTAAAAAACATAAAATACACCCCTGCAAAATCTCCTTATAAAGACGAGCCTGTCAATACGAAAGATTCTATATTCATTTTTTCACAAGGCGTACAAATCGGAGCGTTCGATTTTTCAAAAAAAATATTCGATATGAATATAATTGACAATCAACGAGAGAAAGAATATATGACAATGATTGACAACGTGCGTGGAAAGATTAACAAACCGCAGTCGTTGATGGGAAAATCCGTAACGCTGAATGTTATTATAAACGAAGAAGGAAAAATTGTTTATGTTGAACGAAGCAACTTTATTGGCGATGAAATAACAAGGTTTAAATTAAATTTTGCTTCGGGCTATAAGGATTTTTATATTGCTACAATGACAGAAGAATTACAGGCAATCGGTAACGCATTCAAAACTTTGCCAAACATTACTCCATACGAGATTGAAGGGAAAAAAGTTCCTGTGAAGATAACATTGCCGAAGATGGTGTTTTAAGATCGCATCTTCTCAAAATCCTCCCAAAACTCAGGGTAAGACTTCGCTACACATTCCGGATTTTCGATTTCTACCGATGATTGTGCAAGCAAAGCGGCAACGGCGCCAGCCATAGCAATGCGGTGGTCGTTGTTGGCGTGCATTTTTCCGCCTTGCAACGTGCCTCCGTGAATAATCATCGTATCGCCGTCGAGGTCGATTTTCGTGCCTAATTTGGCAAATTCTGTCTGCAACACAAGCGCTCTATTGCTTTCCTTGTGAGCAAGTCGTGACACACCTTGTATTTTTGTCACGCCATCGCAATGTGCGGCAAGCGAAACAAGCGGAGGAAACAAGTCGGGACATTCCGTGGCGTCGAACGAAAACGCGTGCAGTTGGGAATGGGCAACCGAAATAGAATTATTATTGATAACTACCTTTGCTCCAACTTTTAGCAAGGCGTCAACAATGGCTTTGTCGGCTTGGCATGAATCCATAGAAATGTTTTCAACCGTAACGTCGCCATTCAACGCGGCGGCAACAAGCAAAAACGCGGCTCCGCTCCAATCACCTTCCACGCAGAAATCTTGTGCCTTATAGGTTTGTTCGGCGGGAATCACAAAGGAATCGTAGTCGTGTCTGCCAACCGATACACCGAATTTTTTCATCATATCGAGCGTGATGTCAATGTACGGCTTGCTTTTCAGGTCTTTTACACACAAAATCACGTCTTTCCGCGCGTACGGAGCGGCAATCAAAAGTCCTGTCAATATCTGGGAACTCAGCGAACCGTCAACGTTGGCATAGCCTCCAAGCATAGGACCGCACACTTGCACGGGAACAAATCCGTTGTTTGTCGAAATTTGCACGCCCAACTGCCGTAATGGCGCTTCCAACACGTCAACAGGACGTTTTTTCAACGAGCCCTCGCCTTGCAAGGTAATGGCCTCGTGCCACAGCGAGGCAATCGGGGTGAACATTCGTATGCCCAAACCGGCTTCACCGCAATTCAGCGTAAGCGTCTTAGGTTTGAGTCCGCCAATAATGGTAACTTGCTCACCATCAACAGAAACCGTTGCTCCGAGATTTTCGGCTATTTTTAATGCCGCG
>JAFZOY010000012.1 GCA_017552705.1 Bacteroidales bacterium | reverse complement strand
TCATCCTGAGCCAGGATCAAACTCTTCGTTGTTGTTATTCCTTTAAATATAATCTCTTTGTTCGCAGATTAATAGCTCAAAATAAAACTCTACCCTAAATTCTGTCTTACTAAAAATTTAGTAAGGTGCTTTCCCATTTTGTCAATGTACTCTTTTGTACTCTCCCTTCCGACTCACGTTCCCACTCGGGGTGACGTTCTTGTCTTTCGGGGTTGCAAATGTGAAACTATTTTTTAATTCCACAAAATATTTTCTAACTTTTTTTGAATATTTTTTTCTTCAGCTTGATTACAAACAATTTACAGCCAAAAATTATTTCAATTTTTCACTCAAATTTGATGGTTTTACCATGCATATTCTTCCAAACTCTGGCCAAAAAACGTCGATTTTTTCTCGCAAGACGAAAAAATCAGCACATAGGGAGGTTAAAAATTGTTGCCTGGAAACCTGGTTCCACATCATTATTATCGTCGCTGTTTTCGGATTCATTTTCCCGTTCGCGACGGAATGTTACCGTAACAGCCTTCATTTTTCCACCTATCGGAGGTGCGATTTTCGACACATCAACCTGCGCAGTAATCAATTGGGGGAACTCATCAAACAACGCGTCGAGTATGCGTTTACACACATGTTCCAACAACGACGATGTGATTTTCATCTGTTTCTCAACCACTTCGTATGCAGTCTGATAGTTCAACGCATCTTTAATATTGTCGGTTTCGGCTGGCTGCGAAGCATCATATTCCAACCATAAATTCACCGTAAAACGACCACCGACCTTCTTTTCGGCAGCAAAGCAGCCATGGTAGGCGTAAAACTCCATATCCTGTAACTCTATCAGACCTGTCATATCGATTTTTTTTGCAAAGAAACAATTTTCCATAACAAAATACCAACTATCATACATTAAATTATAGAAAGACATCCCTCGCAATTAAGAAATTTTTATTTTTGCAAACACAATAATATATTATGGTAGAAAACACTGATTCTGTTAGCGAAAAGAAATCGCTGAACTTTTTGGAGGAAATCATTGAGAATGATTTGGCAAGCGGAAAACACAAGTCAATTTTGACACGTTTCCCGCCGGAACCAAACGGATATTTGCACATTGGTCATGCAAAATCAATTTGTTTGAATTTTGGCTTGGCAAAGAAATACGGAGGAAAAACTAATCTCCGTTTCGACGACACAAATCCTGTAAAAGAGGACACCGAATACGTTGATTCCATCATGGAAGACGTGCGCTGGTTGGGTTTTGAATGGGCAAGCGTCCACTATGCGTCGGATTACTTCGACCAACTATATGAATGGGCAAAACAGCTGATTTCACGCGGCCTTGCGTATGTTGACGACCAATCGCTTGAGGAAATCCGTAAAAATCGTGGAACGGTTCAAACTCCAGGAACGCCAAGTCCATGGCGCGACAGAAGCGTTGAGGAAAACCTTGATTTGTTCGAACGTATGAAAAACGGCGAATTCCCCGACGGTTCGAAAGTGCTCCGCGCAAAAATCGACATGGCTCACTCGAATATGCAGATGCGTGACCCGATTATGTACAGAATCTTGCATGCGCACCATCACCGTACGGGCAACAAATGGAACATTTATCCAATGTACGACTTCGCACACGGCGAAAGCGATTCGATTGAAAACATCACACATTCTATCTGTACTTTGGAATTCGATATCCATCGTCCGCTATACGACTGGTTTATACAACAATTAGGTATTTTCCCGTCTCATCAATATGAGTTTGCCCGTTTGAACATCAACTATACGGTGATGAGCAAGCGTAAATTATTGCAACTTGTAAAAGAAAACTATGTGAGCGGCTGGGACGATCCTCGAATGCCGACAATCTGCGGTTTCCGTCGTCGTGGCTACACGCCAGAATCTATCAGAAATTTCTGTGAAAAAATTGGTGTGGCAAAACGCGACAATATTATAGATTATTCTGTTTTGGAATTCTGCCTGCGCGAGCATCTCAACAAAGTCGCTCCACGTATGATGGCGGTGCTTCACCCAGTGAAAGTTGTGATTACAAACTATCCTGAAGGTCAAACAGAATACTTGACAGCGGTCAACAATCCTGAAGACGAAACTGCTGGAACTCGTGAAATTCCATTCTGCCGTGAGTTGTATATCGAACAAGACGATTTCATGGAAAATCCACCGAAGAAATATTTCCGATTGGCTCCAGGGCAAGAAGTACGTTTGCGTTATGCATATTTCATTACGTGTCAGGAAGTTATAAAAGACGCCGAAGGAAATATAACTGAAATCCGTTGCACGTACGATCCGGCTTCACGCGGTGGCAACTCACCAGACGGACGTAAAGTGAAAGGTACTATCCATTGGGTTTCTGCCGAACACGCCATTGATGCGGAAGTCCGCCTATTCGACAGATTGTTTGCCGTTGAAGCACCCGAAGAAGTTGAAGAGGGCAAGACATTCCTCGACAATCTGAATCCAAATTCTTTGCAAGTGTTGCAAAACTGCAAAATGGAACCTGCTTTGGCAAACGTGAACGTTTTGGATAAAATGCAGTTTGAGCGTGTCGGCTATTTCTGCGTTGACAAAGACTCTACGCCAGAACATTTAGTATTCAACCGAGCTTGCACACTTAAAGACAGCTGGGCAAAAATCAACGGATAAATACGCAAACTAAAAAAGCTACATCAATGAACAAGAAGGAATTAGTTGCCGAAATCGTTAAAAAACAAAGTTTTTTGTGTGTTGGATTGGATACCGACTGTACAAAAATTCCTGAATGTGTCCGCACTGCCGACGACCCAATTTTTGCGTTCAACAAAGCAATAGTTGACGCAACTGCGCAATATGCTGTTGCCTACAAACCAAACATTGCGTTTTACGAATGTTATGGCATCGCAGGATGGAAAAGTTTGGAAAAAACGGTCAATTACATAAAAAACAAATATCCTGAGATATTTCTAATTGCCGACGCAAAACGTGGCGACATAGGCAACACATCGAAAATGTACGCCAAAGCGTTTTTGGAGAATCTTCCATTCGATGCCGTTACAATCGCACCGTATATGGGCGAGGACTCTGTTTCTCCGTTCCTGACATACGAAGGAAAATGGGCAATTGTGCTTGCTTTGACTTCAAATAAAGGTGCGTTTGATTTTCAATTTAAGAAAGACGACGGGAAATGCTTGTACGAACATGTTCTCGAAACATCGCAGAAATGGGGCAACGACCAAAATATGATGTATGTAGTCGGTGCCACAAAAGCTGAAATGCTCGGCAATGTGCGTGCAATTGCACCAAACCATTTTTTGCTTGTTCCCGGCGTGGGTGCGCAAGGTGGAAGCCTTGAAGCTGTTGCTCAATATGGAATGAATTCGGAATGTGGCTTGTTGGTAAATTCCTCACGTGGAATTATTTATGCTGATTCCACCGAGAAATTTGCAGAAATTGCAGCCGAAAAATCCAAAGAATTGCAACAACAAATGGCAGTTCTCATGAAACAATATATGAAATAGATGAGGCTATTTTTCGTACTTTGCTTTACAATCATTTCATTTGTCGCGTGCAATTCGTCACAAAAGGCCACTGCACCAAACGAGGAAAATATATTTAAATATGCCCAAAACCTCTATTCCCGCCAAGGAAGCGACACGGTTGTAGTGTATTTTCCATGGGCTGACGGCCGCGACAGTATGGTGTATTGTTTGAATGAAATCCACAAAAACCTTCCCATCCCAAACACAAGTATAGCAGCGCTTTCCACAACCGATATCGCCATGTTGTCGGAACTTGGCCTGATTGACAAAATCACAGGTGTATGTGATTATTTCCGCATATCGAACGAAGCGGTGCAAGAGCGCTACAAAAACGGGTTTATACAAAATGTAGGAACGAGCATGGAAGTAAATATCGAATCGTTGCTCGCCCTTCATCCTGATATTGTTATCACTTCGGCTTTCAATCGTGCCGACATCCAGAAATATCAGCATGTGCAATGTCCGGTTGTGTTCACTACCAGTTGGCAGGAGGTTTCGCCACTTGCCCGTGTGGAATGGATTCGTTTTCTTGGAATGATTCTCGGCGTACAAGAACAGGCTGACAGCGTTTTCTTCGAGATAGAGAAAAAATATAACGCGATGAAATCGTTGACTGACTCCGTAAAACAAAAACCGATTGTGCTTGCCGGCGCAGCAAGCAACGACATTTGGTATATGCCCGGCGGCGCAAGTTATATTGCCACATTTATTGCCGATGCAGGTGGCGACTTTATTGGGAAAGACAACACAAATACTGGTAGTGTTGTGATGAATTTTGAACAAGTGCTGCAACTTTCATCAAATGCCGATGTATGGGTAGGTTGCGACGAGAAAACATACGAAGATTTGGACGCACTGAACAAGAACTACAAATTGCTTTCCGTGTATCAAAAACGAACAATTTACAACCGTTCGAAACGATGCAATTCCAACGGTGGCAACGATTATTGGGAATATGGTTACGTTCGTCCTGACATTGTCCTTGCTGACTATATAAAAATCATTCATCCTGAATTACTGCCCGACTACGACCCCGTGTTTTTTGAAGGACTAAAATAATGAGACATACCATTGTTACAATATTATTGTGTGCCTGCATCCCGATTTGTTTCGTAGCCGACATTTTATTTGGCAGCGTACAGATTCCATTACAAGGTTTTCTTGATGTGATTCACGGAGATGGCTCGGATTCTCTATGGTATAACATTATTGTGCATCTCCGCTTGCCTCGTGCCATTGCCGCAATATTGACAGGAATGGCATTGCCTGTTTCTGGGCTGCTGATGCAGACGTTGTTCCGCAATCCGCTTGCCGACCCGTACGTACTTGGAGTAAGCACGGGAGCAAGCCTGGGAGTGGCGCTTTTCTCGCTGTCAGGCGGTGCGGCTGTGGCTGCATGGTCATGGATTGCAGGTAGCGTGGGCGTGGCATTTTCGGCTCTGATAGGTTCAACAATAGTGATATTTCTAATCCTTTCCATCGCTACAAAAGTCAGGAACAACGCATCATTGCTCATTATTGGCATAATGTTCGGTAGTATTACTTCCGCAGTGGTGAATGTGCTGCAATACTTCTCCAAACCTGACGAAGTACACAATTTTTTGTTGTGGACAATGGGAAGTTTCTCCAATATTGGCACGACAGAGCTACTGATCATGGGTTTTTGCATCATTCCTACCGTGATAGCCACTCTTGTTGTTCATAAGCCATTAGATGCCATATTGTTAGGAGAAAATTACGCACGTGGGCTTGGCGTAAAAACAAATCATTTGCGTGTGATTGTAATTGTACTTTCCGCTATTCTTGCCGCAATAGTGACTGCTTTTGCCGGTCCAATTGGTTTTGTTGGTATGACTGTTCCGCACGTAGCCCGCTTTCTTTGCAAAAGCGACAACCATAAATCTCTCATAATCAATTCGGTATTAATCGGCACAAACCTATTGCTTATGTGCGATTTGATTTCCCAACTACCGGGAACACAATCAATGTTGCCAATCAACACAGTAACGGCGATTTTCGGTGCACCAATTGTTATTTTGGTGATTTACAGAGGACAAAGAAGAATATAATAAAACATAAAAGGCCATCTCCAAGAGACAGCCTTTTACGTAGTTGATTACATTACTATATTGATAATTTTTCCTGGAACAACAATCACTTTTTTCGTTGGTTTGCCGTCGAGCCACTTGATTGTACGTTCGTCGGCAAGTACCGTAGATTGAACCTCATCGGGAGTTGCTGATTTCGCAAATTCCATCTCAAAACGACGTTTCCCGTTGAATGAAACAGGATAAATCACGGTGTCGTCAACCAATTTCGACTCGTCGCATACAGGCCATGGCTCATAAGCAAGCGATTCAGCACCGCCGTACATACTCCATAATTCCTCAGCCAAATGCGGAGCAAACGGAGCAAGCACTTTGGCAAACGTTTGGGCCGTTTCCACCGAAACTTTTCCAGCCTTGTAGCACGTGTTGGTGAACACCATCATTTGAGAAATGGCAGTGTTGAAACGAAGATTTTCTATATCGTCGGCAACTTTCTTTATTGTTTTGTGAAGCTCCTTCACAACAGCGTTGTCGTCTTGCAGACCAGCAACCACGTTTTCTTTCTCGCTGAAGAAACGGAACACACGTGAAAGGAAGTTGAACACACCCTTCACACCACTTTCAGCCCATGGTTTTACGGCATCAAGAGGTCCCATGAACATTTCGTATAGACGAAGACTGTCGGCACCGTAGTGAGAAATCACATCGTCGGGATTTACCACGTTTTTCAACGATTTCGACATTTTTGCCACAATCTGGCGAAGTTCCTCACCTGTTTCTTTGTGGAAGAATTTTCCGTCACGTTCCTCAACCTTATCCGACGGAACTTTCGCTCCTGCCTGTGTTTCGTAAGCAAACGCCAAAATCATACCTTGGTTGAACAATTTTTGATATGGCTCGTCGGTGTGGACAATGCCCAAATCGAACAAAACCTTATGCCAGAAACGGCTGTAAAGCAAGTGAAGCACTGCATGTTCTGCACCACCGACATATAAATCAACAGGCATCCAATAATTTTCCGCCTCAACCGAGAATGGCGCAGAATCATTTGTTGGGTCGGTGTAGCGAAGGTAATACCAGCACGAGCCAGCCCATTGCGGCATCGTATTGGTTTCGTAACGACCACGACGACCATTTTTGTCGGTCACATTAAGCCAATCAGTGGCATTTGCCAACGGTGATTCGCCTGTGTCGCTCGGCTCATATTTCGTCAGTTCCGGCAATTTGTGAGGAAGGTCTTTTTCGTCAACCATCGTAACTTCGCCGTCTTCCCAGTGGATGATTGGGAACGGCTCGCCCCAGTAACGCTGACGGCTGAACAACCAGTCACGGATCTTATAATTAACGGTTGCCTTGCCTAATTTACGTTCGGCAAGCCATGCAATCATTTTTTCAATAGCGTCTTTCTTGTTCAATCCGTCAAGAAATCCAGAATTTACGTGGATTCCGTCTTCAGTCCATGCTTGTTGTTGCACATCGACTTCGGATTTCAAAACCTCGATAATCGGCAAATTAAATTTCTTTGCAAACTCCCAGTCGCGTGTATCGTGAGCGGGAACGGCCATAATCGCGCCTGTTCCGTAACCCATCAGTACATAGTCGGCAACCCAGATAGGAATCAACGTTCCGTTTACAGGATTTTTGGCGTAACGGCCAGAGAATACGCCTGTTTTCTCTTTCGCCAACTCTGTTCTATCCAAGTCAGACTTCATCGAGGCCTGTTTGCGATATTCGTCAACTGTGGCTTTCTGGTCGGCAGTGACAATCAAGTCAATCATTGGATGTTCGGGCGCAATAACCATGTATGTTGCACCAAACAATGTGTCGCAACGAGTGGTGTACACCGTCAGTTTTGCATCCACGCCGTCGAGTTCAAAATCAACTTCGGCACCTGTGGAACGACCAATCCAGTTACGTTGCATATCTTTAACGCCCGCAGGCCAGTCCAAGCCATCAAGCCCCTGCAACAAACGTTCTGCATACAATGGGATACGTAACATCCATTGTTTCAAATTCTTACGATTAACTTGACAACCACATTTCTCATGTGAGCCATCGTTCAAAACTTCCTCGTTTGCACACACAGTCTTACAATTTGGACACCACCAAACCTGAGCATTATCGTAGTATGCAAGACGTTGGGAATCAACATATTTTCGTACTTCTTCCTTACCTTTTGCCTCAATATCGGCAGGAATTGGCAATTCAGAAATTGGGCGACCTTTCTGTTGTTCCTTGTCAAACCACGTGTTGTAGAGTTTAATGAAAATCCACTGAGTCCATTTGTAATATTTCGGGTCGGTGGTATTTATTTCGCGGTCCCAGTCGTAACTCAAGCCCAACGCCTTGATTTGGCGACGGAACGTGTCGCAGTTTTTCTTGGTCGTAATGGCAGGATGTGTTCCTGTTTGAATAGCATATTGTTCAGCAGGCAGACCGAATGCGTCCCAGCCCATAGGATGAAGCACGTTGAAGCCCTTCATACGTTTGTATCGGCTCACAATATCGGTAGCCGTATACCCCTCGGGGTGACCGACGTGCAACCCTGCTCCCGACGGATACGGGAACATGTCAAGTGCATAAAATTTCGGTTTCGATGTGTCTAAAACAGTCTTAAAGGTTTTGTTCTTTTCCCAATACGCCTGCCATTTCTGCTCAATTTCGGTAAAATTGTAATCCATAACACTATGTTTGAAAAATCGTTGCGAAGATACAATTTTTCAAAAGATAATCGAAAATTTCTAACACAAGAAACAACTATTTTATTTGTTTCCCCGATTTCGTACTTTTGTAAAAAATTTCACAATGAAATCTGCAGAAATGAAACAACCTCGTGCCCTTATGGTGCTGTTTTTCACCGAGATGTGGGAACGATTCAGCTACTACGGAATGCGTGCGTTGTTGGTGCTTTATTTAATCCAGCAATTATTCAACAATCTTGAAACATCAAAAACCATTGCCTACGGCATTTTCGCCGCTTACGGCTCGTTGGTGTATGCCTCGCCATTTATCGGCGGACTGATTGCCGACAAATTTCTCGGTCACCGTAAAGCAGTGATTTGGGGAGCAATTATGATGGCTGTCGGTCATTTCCTCATGGCAATCGAGAATGAAATGTTTTTGTATCTCGCACTTTCATTTCTTATTGTCGGCAATGGATTTTTCAAACCGAATATGCCCATTATTTTGAGCGGATTGTACGAAGAAAACGATCCTCGCCGCGACGGTGGATTTACCATTTACTATATGAGTGTGAACCTCGGAGCATTCTTTTCCCCGATTTTATGCGGAATCATTGGCGAAACCTATGGTTGGCACTATGGATTCACAATCGCGGGAATTGGAATGTTGGCAGGATTGTTCATTTTCCTGAAATTCGGTCATATTATTGATTATCACGAATCTACAAACGTAGATACTGGCGAAAAAACATTGGAATACAAACCTCTTGGAGGCGTTCCTGATGCAGAATCTTTGTCACAGAAATTCTTCGGTTTGTCGAAAGAAATCTGGATTTATACGCTCTGTGTTTTAAGTACGTTTGGAATAGCAATGCTTGTAAAGCATTATGAAATAATGAGTTATGTAATCTTCCCGCTTTCGTTGGCAATACTTGGGTTCATATTTGTGATTGCATTACGCAGCCCAAAAATCGAACGCGACAGATTATTTGTCATTCTTATTTTGTTGTTGTTCATCACTTTATTCTGGACGTTTTTTGAGCAGGCTGGTTCGTCGCTTACGCTATACGCAAGCGAGAATGTGAACCGAAACTTCTTTGGCAGTGTTATTCCCGCATCGTTGTTCCAATCGGTAAATCCAATGTTCATTTTGATTTTCGCATCGCCGCTTTCAATTCTTTGGATGCAACTTGCGCAACGAAAAAAAGAGCCTTCAACGCCCATAAAATTTGCCATGGGTATTTTGTTGCTCAGCATTGGATTCCTATTGTTAGGCATTGCGCCACGTTTTCTTTCGTTTGAAACAATAAGCGAAAATGGCACGTTACTCAAAATCGCCGCCGTACCGGCTATTTTCTTGGTGTTGAGTTATATGTTCCAGACGTTGGGAGAATTATGTCTGTCGCCGATAGGACTTTCAATGGTTTCGCGGCTTGCTCCGCCTAAAATTGTGGGAATGGTGATTGGAGCATGGTATCTGTCGTCATCGTTGGCATTTCAGGTCGGGGGTTGGATTGCGAACCTCACAACCGACGAAAGCAGTTACGAAATTTCTTCCGAGGCGGCTGAAAACGCTGAAGAGCCAACAATTTCGTACACCGCAGTTCTTGCAAGCGAGCAGTCGCAACAAGCATTGCAAACTGCATTAGACAAAAATTATATTTCGGAAAGCACGTTGCAGACCATTACCGACGAGGAAAAAGTCTCGATTGTGAACCTGCTCCGCTACACAAATGTATTTGTAAAAGTCGGCATTGCCGCACTGCTTGCAAGCATATTGTTATTTCTGCTTTCCCCTTTGATTCGCAGAATGATGCACGAGAATTAACTTGCTATTCCAAATTAAAACTGTATTTTTGACACATTGATTTTTTACGAATGGCAGACTATTCTTTCCCGCATATAATTACGGAAGACATACAGAAATTCGACAAAATGTTTGAGCCGAACCTTTTGTCGAAAACGAATTTGCTGAACGTGGTCACAAAATATGTGTTCGGGAACAAAGGCAAACAAATTCGACCAGCCCTTACGTTTCTCTCGGCACGGCTATTCGGCGATGTTACGGATTCAACATTCTCCGCCGCCTATATGGTTGAACTTCTGCACAATGCAACGTTAATCCACGACGATGTGGTTGATGATTCTGAGACGAGAAGAAATTTATTGTCGGTTAAGGCAAAGTGGAAAAACAAAGTGGCGGTGCTCGCCGGAGACTATTATTTGGCGAAAGGATTGCTTTACGCGATTGAGAAAAACGAGATTAAGGCTCTTGAAATTATGTCGCAGGGCGTGAAGAAAATGAGCGAAGGTGAGTTGATGCAGATTGAGCACGCAAAATCGTTGGAGAACACAGAAAACACTTATTATGAGATAATTAAGGCGAAAACGGCGGCTTTGTTCGTGGTTTCGATGGTGACAGGCGCATATTCCAGCAAAAAGGCCAGCGACGAAGACATTCAACGCATTGAACGTGTTGCCGAATTGCTTGGTTTGGCGTTTCAAATCCGCGATGATGTTCTGGATTATTCGCGGACATCGGTTTTAGGCAAAAAAACTCTGAACGACTTGCAGGAAAAGAAACAAACTTTGCCGTTACTCTACGCCATTTCGAAACTTTCGTTCGTGGAACGGGAAAAAATCTTGTTCAAGTTGGAACATCACGGCAACAAACAGGAAAAATTGGAAGATTTGGCGGAATTCGTCCGTGAAAAAGGCGGAATAGAATATGCGACACAACGACAAATCAGTTTTTGCGAAGAAGCCAAACGGCAATGTTTTCTGTTTCCCGAAAGCGAAGCACGCACGGCGCTAATCGGTTTGATTGATTTTATTGCATTGACGGAACAATAAAATTGTCAAGTTTTTACTTACTTTGCACTATGATAATTCAAACTCGTAACATACAAAAATCGTTTGGCAGCCTTCAGGTTCTGAAAGGCATTGACTTCGATGCGGAAAAAGGCGAGGTTGTCTCCATTGTAGGAAAAAGTGGTGCTGGCAAGACAACGTTTTTGCAGATTATGGGCACGCTGATGGACGCCGATGAAGGCAGCTTAAAGATTCTCGACACCGACATTCGCAGTCTGAAGGAGAAAGAATTAGCGAAATTCCGCAACGAGCATATTGGTTTTGTGTTCCAATTCCATCAACTATTGCCAGAATTTACCGCATTGGAAAATGTGTGTATTCCAGCTATGTTACAAGGCAAAAGTTTGAAACAAAGTGAATCTCGGGCAAAAGAACTGCTTGATTTTCTGAATCTTACCGACAGAATGTCGCACAAGCCATCGGAACTTTCGGGAGGCGAGCAACAACGAGTTGCGGTTGCCCGCGCAATCATGAACAATCCTGCAGTTGTGTTTGCCGATGAACCTTCGGGGAATTTGGATTCACACAATAAAAACGAATTACATCAGTTAATACTTCGGTTGCGCGACACGTTCAACCAAACATTCGTAATTGTGACGCACGACGACAATCTTGCATCGATTTCCGACAGGGTAATACGAATGGAAGACGGGAAAATTACAGAAAATGGCAAAGCAAACTAATATGGAACGAAAAAAACACCGCACAAAATTCCGTAGGAAGTACAAATTGTCGATTGTGGATGAAAACAATTTCGCCACGATTTTCTCATTCCGACTTTCCATAATGAATGTGTTCACTGTGCTTTCCGCATTGGCTATCATATTGATTTTCATTGTGTATTTGGTTATTGCCTATACGCCATTGAAAGAATATATTATTCCGAATTATCCTGTAATGGAAGAACGGGAAAAAATCGAACACAACGCCGAATTGGTCGATTCCCTGGAATATCAAATGAAGCTTTATTCGCAGAAAATGCAGATTCTCCATACAATACTCAATGGCGAGGATCCTTCTGGATACGACAAACTTGATTCCATTGTGGTTTCGCCAACCGAAAGTTATGCGAACCTCAACTTTGATTTGTCGCCCGCCGATTCCCTGCTCCGCATGGAAATCCAGGAACATGAGGCGCTGAACGTTAATTTCCAAACGCCAAAATCGGGATTGCGCATAGAAAACTTGTTCTTTTATCCGCCTGTATATGGCGTTGTTTCGAGCGACTTCAGCAACGGACACTTCGGAACCGACGTGGTTGCGGCAGAAAACAGTATCATCCACGCGGTTCTCGATGGAACTGTCATTCTCGATTCGTGGACGGTGGAAACAGGCTATACGATTATGATTCAGCACAGTAATGATTTTATATCAGTATATAAACACAATGCTAAACTCTTGAAAAAGACGGGCGACAGAGTTATTGCCGGTGAAGGCATCGCACTTCTCGGCAACACAGGAAATCTAACCCTCGGACCTCATCTGCACTTTGAATTGTGGCACGAAGGGAAACCTGTTAATTCAGAGAATTACATTGTGTATTAACAACATACATTCAATGAAACGAATTGCTCTTTTAGGTTCCACAGGTTCCATAGGAACACAGGCGTTGGACGTGATTTCGCGCCATTCCGATGAATTTTCCGTGGAAGTTCTTACGGCACACAACAACGCCGATTTGCTGATTGAACAAGCAATCAAGTTCAACCCCAACGTGGTTGTGATTTCCAACCCCGATAAATACGAATATGTTTCAAAGGCATTGGAAAGCCACATGATAAAGGTTTTCACGGGAACTCAATCGCTGAACGATGTGGTGGAAATGGAGTCTGTCGATATGGTGCTTGGCGCACTGGTCGGCTATGCTGGACTTGCTCCCGTAATCAATGCGATAAAGCACGATAAAATCATTGCGTTGGCAAACAAGGAAGTGCTTGTGGTTGCTGGGCAGTTGGTCAACAAACTATTAAAAGAACACCCAAAATCGGGAATTGTTCCCGTTGATTCGGAACATTCAGCCATATTCCAGTGTTTGCATGGTGAGTTGCAATGTGGCAACAAACCTGAGAAAATCTTGCTTACCGCTTCGGGCGGACCATTCCGCAACTTTACTCGGGAACAGTTGGAAACCGTTACCAAGGCACAAGCCCTGAAACACCCAAATTGGAACATGGGCGCAAAAGTCACAATAGACTCTGCATCGCTTATGAACAAAGGTTTGGAGGTAATTGAAGCTAAATGGTTGTTCAACGTTGCCCCTAAAGACATTGAAGTGTTGGTTCACCCACAGTCAATTGTCCACTCTGCCGTGCAGTTCGAGGACGGCTCCATCAAGGCGCAGCTTGGAATGCCCGATATGCGAATCCCGATTCAGTACGCATTCAGTTATCCCAAACGACTGAAAGCCGATTTTCCACGGGTTAACTTGTTCGAATACAAGGATTTAACTTTTGAGCAACCGAATCGGAAATTGTTCCGAAATCTTGACATTGCCTTGTCTTCGATTGAACGAGGCGGAAACGTGCCATGCATAATGAACGCCGCAAACGAAGTGGCTGTTGCAGCATTTTTGAAAGACGAAATTTCATTCTTCGGAATGTCTGATTTGATAGAAAAAACCATCCAACAGATTCCGTTCATCGCCGAACCGACATTGGAAGACTACGTTGCAACGCACGAAGAATCTATGAAATTTGCAAAAACACTCTTGTAAAATTGAGTTGAGTCTCAGTTTTTACAAGCATGAAATATATTCTTTACTTGATTCTGTCGCCGCAAAAATCCTTACGGCCACATTTCGCACAATGTGTTCCTATCCAAAGAGTGTCGAACTGGTTGATGGCAGATTCCACGAGTTGCGGATCATTAGTGAGGATGCCCGCCTCAAAGTTCCGACGGAGCGCGCTTTTCATGCCGATTCCCGCTCCGGTAAGATTTGCAGAGCCAATGTATGCCATTTCCAAATCGAAGATTATCATCTTGAAATGCACCCGCGGACACAACACCCGTTCCAAGTCAGTGGCAAGGATAGGATATTTATCAAAATCCTCACGGAAATTCGGTCCTGGCTCTTTTGCGTGAATCAGGCGAACGCCCACACCCCGCTTGAGAAGCCCGGCAATTTGCCCCAACATCGGAATGGTGTCGGCACCTTGTTTCACATACAAATCCTTGATGTCGGCAGTGCCAATCCACAACGTTTCCCGCACCGAGGCAATCCGTGAAATCACTTCGGTGTAATGCTGTTCGTTGGCAATATATTGAATGAAAGGGGACATAAATTCTTTGTTTTCAGACAAATATACAATAATTAAAAATTATGGGTTAGGAATTATGAATTTTCCTCATTCTCCCACGTTACATTTCCTACGGTCTGGAAATGAATTCTATAATTCATTGGCACATTGTTGATGGCTTCGACGTATGTAGGAAGTGCATCAAGTTTTTCTTTCAGCTTTTCCATATTAATTATGGGCAAAGTGATGACCAATTTTCGCTTTTTCTCCAATTTTATCTCCAATTCTCCCTTCGTGTGGTTATAGTGATACTCATATCCATACTCTTTCATTTTGTTTTTAACAACTATAATCGATGTATTTGTGGCAATCTGTTCCGTTTTTTCTTTTTTTTTGTATTCGTGTTTCACGACTATGACCATTCTCATTAATATGCAATTCTTCAATTACATTAACATGGAAAGGAAGTTTTTTTCTTCAGCGATTTTCTTCTTCTTAAATTCTTCAGAAAAATCTAGTAATTTTTCAAAATCTGTTATTTCCATAATAAAAAATTTCTCAAAATATACAAATTTATTCCTTTTTCACAAACAAATCCACCCGGATCTCCGTCTTTGGCAAGCGTTTATCGTATGCGTCACTCCACCAGATAGCAATATCGTCGTTTCCGTTTCTAACAATGGTCATCAGTTGTTCAAGTTCGTCAGCCGTGAGTTCTTCGTTGTAATTGATGGCGACAAGTACCTGATACTTTTCCCCGTCGGAATACGATGGAATCTGTTCCGCAAGTTCTTTTTTGATGGTTGGCAGTTTTCCCTTAAAAATCTTGATGAAAAATGATTTCGGGTCTGTGGCAAATGTTTCCAAATCGTCATCACTATCCAATTGCACAAATGACGACATTATGCAATGCGTAAATAGGTCCTCTGCAACAACTTTCAGCGTTTCGTCGTCTATTGCGTCAAAACTTTGTACGTTCAGGACACGTGCAACTACATCTTTTAAATTTTTCTCGTGAAAAACGAGTTTTTTCTTCTTTGTGTTTTCCATAACTCAATATTTTTATGTTTTATAGCACAAAGAAAACAGAGAGGTGTGCCAAAACACGGCACACCTTGAAGAAATTTTAATAAAACACTCTAATTATTTACTTCTCTCTGTAATCCAGCGTTTTAACAAGAATGTTGTAAAATATGGGAAAGTGTAAAACTTGCCGTTAAAACCAACATTTTTCCGACAAAGTTTTATTCCATACTGTATATCAGGATACGAATCACTGGTGATCAGATTGTTAAGCGACACGGTGGCTGCATCTTTTGCCTTTACTTCTACAGGTATAAGACTTTGCGTGTCACGGACAAAAAAATCCATTTCGAGCTGTGCGTTTTCCTTTTTAAAATAATAAATAGATAATCCTGATTTTACAAATGCCTCAGCCACAACATTTTCAAATATGGCACCTTTATAAACGCCAAAATTTTTGTTTTGACGAAGGTCTGTCAGCGATTCGTCGTCGAGGCTTGCCATAAGGAGACCATTGTCGTGGAAATAGATTTTATATTTTGTATTGTCGTAATTCCCCTTCAATGGAAGTTCGGGATACGACATACAATAACAAATGTTCACGATTCCCGCATCGCGAAGCCAATCAACACAACCGATGTAATCACGGCTACGGGCATTAGCTGCCACTTTGCTGATTTGGAATTTCTTATTGTCTTTTGCAAGAAATACGGGTATGTTGCGGTACACATTTTTGATTTTTGCCTTGTCGATGCCGTGGGCGTATTTTGTTATATCCTCCTCGTAATCAAGAAGCAGTTGGCGCTGCATATTGAGTGTATCGCTGTAATTATCTGATTTTATGAAGTTTTCCACAATTGACGGCATACCGCCAACCGTTATGTATTCAAGAAATCTCTCGTTCATCACATCCATTTCAATTGACGAAAATGGAGAAACATCGATCAAATGCTGGAAAATACTGTCGATGTGTTCGGAGCCATATCCTTTCGCCCATAGAAATTCCTCAAAATCAAGGGAATACATAGTCACATCTTGCTTGTAACCAACACTTATCGAAGTGATTTCCTTATAGTTGAGTCCCATCATCGAGCCAGAACAAATCACATCGAACCGTCCGTCCTGCTTAAAAAATTTCAAACTAGTGGTACAATCGGGAAATTCCTGAATCTCATCGAAAAATATCAATGTTTTGTTTTCCAGAAATTTAAAATCCGGATTTAGAAGACTGATTTGTTGTATAATGTCTTTGGGAACAAAACTCTTTGAAAAAACATTTTTATACTCGGGATTTGTCGCAAAATTTATTTCGATGAACGACTCGTATGTTTTGCCAAACTGTCTGATAGAGAATGTCTTGCCGACCTGTCTCGCCCCTCTTACTATAAGAGGCATACGGTCAGGATTCCGTTTCCATTCAAGAAAATATGCGTCTATTTTGCGTTTCATACCTCTGATTTTTTATAAAAAATCACAGCACAAATATACACATTTTCAGTACCATTCCAAATTTACACTAAATTATTGATAGTCAGTATAGCTTCACATTTTATGAACCATTTTCAATGCAAATCCACACATTTTATGAACCATTTTCAATATAAATCCACACATTTTATGAAGAAACAATCTTACAGGGAACCTTGCCCCGTTAGGGGCAGAAACTATAACATAGGAGCAACTTTGTTTTTTAACCAGTCGGTAAGCATCTTCAATTGTGCTTCGCCACTTTCAAGGTCAAACATTTTTTCTATTTTAATAACATCTCTTAACACAAACCATTCATCATTAAATTTATCAAAAGATTCCATAAACTCCTTTGATGGATACATATCTAAATACAAAATAGCATCTTTATAGGTTTTGTTTTCTGTTTTAGACAATCCTACAAAACGAGATGGTTTTTCATCAACATAATATCCAAATTCGTTATCTCCCCAAGAGAGTTTTGTCTCAAGAGTATCTTTTATTTCTGAATTTTTCCATGCTTCTTTTATCAATGACGGTAGCTCATTTACAGAACATAAAAAATCAAAAACACTTTCTTTATTAAGTTTTTTTATTTCTCCCATATTTTTTTCGTTTAAAAATTTACAAAATTCTTTTACTACAAATGACTCATTCTTCCTCAAAATTTCATAAATCTGAAACCAGCGTACTTTATTTGAAAAGCCGTCTTTATCAATAAAATGTTTGCTTAATGTATATACCTCTTTTACCCCTTTTATGTTTTTATAAAAATCTACCTGGTCTATTTGTTTACCTTTTTTTAAATCATACGAATTTAAACTGGCATCAACTTTTACTTCAATAATAGTTTTTTGTTCAAAAGGTTGATAGATGACGATATCTGGTCTTGCCTCGTCTTTCGGTATACTCTCTTTCTTATCGAAGTCATCGTGGGCGAATGTTTCTTGTGTTTTTATTTCTATGCCAAGTTGATTTATTCCAAATAAACCTAGGATTTTTATAGCATCAAGAGGGAAACTACCTATTAAATACTTTAGAATAAATACAAAACTCTCGGTTAGATAATTTTCTAACTGAGACCGTTCTTCTAATTCGGTGTATTTATATGCGTTAGAAAAGAAATTATTGTTATTCATATTTGAACCATCTTTTTACAAATATATAATAATTTTTCAAATCAGTTTTGTTTCTAATCTCCGTTTTAAGGGCAATTTTATTGCAAGTTACGCCATCCTAAGGCAGAGGTTGGAAAATTTTATGCTTTCTTCCAACTGATATTATTTCCGTATCGTTTTATGGTTACAGGATAAGGTATTTCTCCTTGTAATTGTTCTATTTGTGCGATAACGGATAATATTTCCGGGATTTTTTTTGAGAATCCGACGTTAATGTATATAACTTCTCGTACTCAGAGAGTTTTTTTGACCAAAAGTTGCTTATGCAAAAGTATTCCGACGCCATATACTTTTTATAATTTGTTACTTTCTTCTTTCATCCAAGTTTCCCCTCTAACATCTTGAAAATGAACCCTTACGTACATTGGTATGTTGTTAATGGCATTCACGTATGATGGAAGTGAATTGAGCAGCGCTTTAACGTTCTCAATTTTTGTGCTGGGAAATCTTATTACAAACTTTCTTCTTTTCTGCAATTTGATTTTCAATGTGTTGTCATTCTCATAATACATGTATTCATACCCAAGTTCCTTCATTTTTGCTGCTACTAATATTTTTGTCGTTTTAGCCGCAAGTTGTTCCATTTTCTCTTGCTTGTCGTACTCAAGTTGGAGTTTCTTGGCATCCTCTATCCACTTGGGAATTTTCTCGTTGATTTGCAATATATTTTCTGCGGACAAAAAATCCGCATCCCTCCGTGTTATCCACTCCTTTTTATCATAAACAACAATACTTGGGAAACCTTGTTGAAACAAAAGGTTGCGTAACACAATGCATCCTTTTAATGGTAGATCCCACTCATCTCTTCGAAAGACAAACTGTTTTTCATACTTATAGCCATTTTTCTTAAACCAATTAAAAACATCTTCTGTCGCATTCATTGTCTCCATTGCAAGAATATCGTCGATTTTTCCGTCAATATATTTTGACACAATGTTTTTGTGTCCACACATCAAACGTCTCTTTTCAAAATTCGTAATCCTACGTTCGTTTTCCCGACAAATTCTCTGGAATTCCGATTCCCATTCAGGCATGACCTCGTTGAATCTCCTCATGCAATCAATAATGTCATACTGGTTCTTCCATGCGTTCCGAAGCCACGGATTGTAAACCGACGTGATTTTCCCTTTGCAAGTTTGAATAGTATGAACACTAAACGCAACATTCGATAAAACTATGTGTCGCAGAATTTTCTTATCATCAAAAAATAATTTTGCATTAGGGAAATGATGAAGAATCGTTATTGTGTTAAATGAGCTATTCCCATTGTTGTGTTGAGGAACGAAGTATTCCTCCTTTTCCCTAAAAAAATTTTTTTTCAATTGCATTAATGTACTGTAATAGCTGCCACTGTCTAATTTTTGAAATAATTGTTTCGTATCCATATCTTATTTAAAATTCTATCCAACAAACTTTTCCTGTTCTCTTCATCCATTCAGCGTGTTCCTTGTATTCTTGTTCGCTTCGGCACACCCAGAGGACTTTTGTACGCATTTTGAAGTCGATTTGTGGCTCTGGTGCATATCCGTCGGTAAAAACGATGAGCCCGTCGTATTTCCTATGTTCTTTTATATAGTTGAAAACGCTTTGAAATTCCGTACCGCCACGGCCGTTAACGTCAACCTTTGTTGGTCGCTTTTTGAATGTGGTCACTTCGCGAAGCCCCACATCGAACTGCACCACATCGATGGTTTCCACACCATATTTGAAAAACCGTGCTATAGTGGAGTAAAACGCCTGCAATGTTTTGTGACTTATTGAGCCGCTTACATCGACAGCCACCAGAATGCTTGATGCAAGTTCGTAAATGCTCCCCATTTGTTGGAATCCGCTTCGTCGATTTGGTCGCATTCGTGTTAGCCGCCGCTTGCTCGACAAAATGCTCGTATGGAACGAGTTCAATACTTTCCTGTAATCCAATTTCACCACAAGCGAAGCAATAATTTGTTCTACCAATTTGCCAGGCAAACTTCCCCACTGTGTGGTTTCACGTATCAGATTGTTGATTTCCTCCTTTTTCAGTTCGTCTTCTTCCCACAGCTCCGATTGTGCCGACAATTGTGCCTGTATTTCATCGCCTATAGTGGGCAGTTCATCTTGAATAGTTTCTTGCTCATCGTTCGAGTAAGCCTCGATATCTTGTTTTTCTTCTTCCAAAGCCGTATCATCGCCATCGTTGTCGCTCGGCGAAGAGTCCTCATTATCGTTATCCGTTGTGACTTCTTCGTCTGATTCATCTTCTTCGTCTGATTCCTCTTTGCCGGCATCTTCCTCCTCTGACGGCGGTTCTTGCAACAAAACGTTGAGTTTGTTTACATACCATTCAAAACATTGATTTTTAGGAAGTTGATAATCAGATGCTTTTACAAATTCCAGATGTTGGAACAGATAATGTTGGTCAATCACCATGTTGCTTCCAAGCGTGAGAGCCGCCGGTAAACTACACTCGGGCTGCCGCTCGTAGGGATGTTTCAACAACAGACGAATCATTTCCAACCGAAGCAGATTCTCCACATAATCCTCGCTACAATTCATTTGCAACAGCACTGTGGGATTATACTCCACCATGCCTTTCCCACATCGCATTGGACACGGCATTTGCAGATTTTCTCTCAAATGCTGCATACAATACACATGAAATAGGGCAGGTTCTGTTAGAAACCACCGCTCAACAATTTTCTTCAGTAATGCTTTCATTCTCAATCGTTTTTGCTTGTTCTGCGATTGCCCTAAACGCATCAATCCTTTTAGTGAATTTTTTATTTTCCTGTAATTGCAGCGGGTCAAATAGTTTCAACACATCGTAAAACTCCTTTTTATGGTTTGGTTGAAGCAAGTGACTCATTTCGTGATAGATAACGTGTCGCACAAAATCTACTTTTCTCACGTTTTCCAATTTTTTGTTGAGCGAAATATAACCGCCTCCACACCTTCCCCACGTCGTCTTCAACTTTTTGATTACCAATTTTGGTTTGGTCAAATGTGGAAAATAAGTAGAAAACACGCTCCAACAATTGTCATATTCTTTTTGTAAATCGTTCATTATTACGCTATTATATGTTCTTAATAAAATTCAAAAGTATATCGTACACTTCGAATGTTTCTGTAACGATGAACGTAACTGCTGCCGGATAGGTGTTTTTCTCGAAAAACGAAGCGAAATGTGCTAATTCCTCGTTTTTGTCATCTTTTTGTAAATCAGCCACATACGATTTAAGATTTGTTGCCATTGTTGATTTTTGTTCTGGCGAATACTCACCAACATCAAGAAAGCGGAAAATGTCGTCGTTTACCAAAGCCATTTCGTGCAATTTGTATTTTTTGAGTGTTGCTTTACATTTTGGATAGTCAAGCAGCACATCTCTTCCTGAAAGAATCTTGTTTGCTTCCAATGAATTGAAAAACATCTGTGTCGCAATTGGCCCGACAATACCAGCAACCAGTTTTTTATGAATTTCTTGCAAGTCTTCTATGTTTAAAATGCAATCCGAAACCTTTTCCCATGCACGTCGGTCTGGTGTTTTGTCAAGTCCTCTGTCGGGATTGTCAACAACGCCGTCTTCGTCAAGATATTTCGGGAAATTTCGTATAAAATTTATGACACGGCTGTCCATTTTCTTCTCCATTGCCCATTTAAGCCATTCTTGTACCGACGGACGAAAATGGAAAATATTGAATCGTGAAACCAGGGCGGGGTCGAGATCGGTGAGTTGGTATTCCTCTCCGTCGTTCACAGCCGAAATCAACCGACTACCTTCAGGAAGATCTCGTCCTGCAAGTTTTCTGTTCAGTGCCAAGTCCATAATGGTTTGTAACACTTCAGGACGGGCGCGGTTCAGTTCGTCCAAGAATAGCACCACTGGCTTCCCATCGGTTGGAAACCAGTATGGCGGCATAAATACTGTTTTGCCCGTTTTTTCATCCATACGGGGCAAGCCAATCAAGTCGCCAGGGTCGCTCATTTGTCCAAGAAACAAGGTTATGACCTCAATGCCTTTTTGACGGAAATAATTGGTGAGAATTTCCGATTTTCCTATGCCGTGTTTTCCCACCAACATAAGGTTCTGCGTTGCCGGCATTGCCGACAAAATGCTTTGTAATTCTTTACAGTTTATTGCCATGATTCATTTTTTTCGACAAAGAAAAGCCAAAGGTGTGCCATATCAGGGCAGAGGTTTGAAAAAAGTTTTCTTAAAACCCCACTACCTTTCGTTCTTTGTTTCTTCCATGATTTTCAATGGAATAGTTAAAGATTTCTGCCAATGTCATTGGTTCAAACGTGCCAGTCAGACCGTATTGTTTCTGCATCAGGGCAGAGGTTTTTTCGGCAGAAAGTTTTCCAAATTCATATTTGTCAATCAAACGGCCTTTGCGCAACAGGGCTTTGTCAATTTTCCTTACGTCGCTGTTGAACGTACAGATGAATTTGAGATTGAGACTGTCGCCAAGCAAACCGTCCGCCATGTTCAAGATATTTACCAGTCCGGTATTTATGGAATTGTACGACTCTCCACGATCGACAAGCACTTGCTCGCAATCTTCAATCACAATCACCGCATCTTTCATCTCGTCGCAAATGAACGTAATCATTCGTGGATCGGACAGGCACGAGGCCATGTCCAACGGCAAGTACACAAACTGTTTCTTTGACTGCGAAATCAAGTGTCTGATGAACGACGTTTTGCCCGTTCCCTGTTCTCCGTGAAGAATAACCAGTCCATTTTGGTCGTCTTCTAAGAAACGAGAAATATTCAATGCAATATCTTGGAAATCATCGTTGTACAAAGCTCCAATATCAAGTTTCCCCATGTTTTTTATTTCCATGTTCTTTAAATAATAGTGCCTATCGCTTAAACCGATGCAA
Source organism: Bacteroidales bacterium (assembly GCA_017552705.1). Taxonomy (GTDB): domain Bacteria; phylum Bacteroidota; class Bacteroidia; order Bacteroidales; family UBA1715; genus UBA1715. The sequence continues at coordinate 1,503 of JAFZOY010000012.1, read as the reverse complement.
CCGATTTTTGATTTGGATGATTTTATTCTATTAAAACTCGTGTTGATTGACGTAAGAAACTCTTCACAATAATGCTTGCTTTCTTTGTTCTGAAATTCGTAGAAACAGTAAATCGACATACGATCAAAAACAAGTATGATTTGTTTACTTGAACTTGTAAATAAATGAAAATCAGAGTGCTCTACACATACATACTCTCCCAATTGAACTTTTCCCAAATCAGTTCCGCCGCAAAGAGTTTCAGCGGCAGAATATTGCACAAATCCATTTTTCCTGGCTGTACTCATGAAAACGCCAAGAAAAACAGGGGAATCTTTCTTGTCATCAAATTCATATGAATATTCAACAACCGACGGCAGTTTGTCAAAAAGAACTGTAAACAAACGTTGGTAATAATACGTTTTCTCGTATCCGTCTGCCACAAAAAGTCTCGTGCCGTTTTCTCTTAAAAAGTTTTTCTCTATCATGTCCATATTCTTTTTTCGACAAAGAAAAAGCAAGGGTGTGCCAAATTAAGGCAGAGGTTTGGGGAAATTAAGACTGAAGAATTAAAAATTTAGAGTTGTAATGCTTACTGCTTGGATATTATTTTTAGTGCAAATTCGCACATTTTTGAAGAAACAGCTTTACATTAAAAATCCCAGAAAAATGTAAAAATACACTTTTCCATACGAGTTTTTTTCAAATCTATACACTTTTCGGCATGACTTTTAAAAACATTGAAATCCAACAATGAAACTGCGAGTTTTCAATATTTCATTGCTCATTTTGGAACCTTGCCCCGTTAGGGGCAAAAGGTTGGTAGGAAAAATGTAACACGTCAATCATCAAGCAAATCGCAGAACATCAATCTTGTCCGTAATTTGCGAGGATTCTTTCATTTAGGTTTCTGCGAGGATTTTGGTGATTTTCAAATATCTTTCACTTTCTGTCTACAGCGACAGAAAGTGAAACGAAAGAACGCCGTCGACCCGCATCTTCGCTAAATTTCTTCTCATTCCGCTAAACTCTCGGGGATGGCTTCCACACACAACCTTCGCCGCCAAGCCGAGAGTTCTTAACGCTACATTCCAAGAAATTTTTAACGCTCATCTGCGAAGTCGAACCATCCTCGTAGAATTATAATCATAAACAACAAAAAACACGATTCCCTTCACCGCATGACCTTCTGTTAATAGGTAATGTTCGACCGTTCAAGAATTTTTCGCATTGCTTTGTAGCGAGGATCTACAGAAATATCCCGCTTCGGGCGTAAATCATACTTACGTTCGGTCTCGTCCGCCATATCTCGAAAACGACGGGCTTCATTACCATATAATGTTGGAATTGCTTTGATTATTGATGCCATAATTGTATCTCTTTTTGGCCTATTGGTCAAAATGAGACCTGAAAGAGACAAGAAAATTGTCTAATGGTCAAAATGAGACCTGGATTTTTGTTTGTTGTAAAAATATTGGTCAATAAATTTCATACGATTGCGTTTTGATAAGCCATTATGGACGC